>JAIFKY010000119.1:9559-16509 GCA_020049345.1 Anaerolinea sp. | reverse complement strand
TTTTTATGAGCCTCGAAACAGCCAAACAAACTGTGGATAAATTGCTCGAAATGGCGATCAGGCATGGCTACCCAAAACTAAAACTCAAATATGCTGGCGGCGAACCATTGCTTAATTTTGACTTGCTTCAAGCCATCCATGCCTACGCTAGCGACGTCGCTACCCGTCACAAAATTGAACTCGAAGAAGTCGTCCTCACGAATGGAACTTTGCTCACAAAAGAAAATGCCGCTGTTATAAAATCGCTTGGCTTGCGCCTGATGATTTCACTGGATGGCGTGGGCGCATCGCACGATGCCCACCGTAAATTTGCAAATGGCGCTTCCACATTTTCCCGCGTGGAAAATGCAATTCACGAAAGTTTGAACGCCGGACTTGACCCGCTGATCTCCATCACAATCTCAGGCAGAAACCTGGCGGCTCTGCCTGAAACGGTGGCTTATTTGCTAAACAAGAACCTGCGTTTTGCATTTAATTTCTATCGTGAAAACGATTGCTCACAAAATACCCGTGACTTGGGCTTTACAGATGCTGACGCCATTCAATATCTGTCTCAGGCATTGCAAGTGGTTGCGTCCCAATTCCCTTCGCGCAGCCTGCTTGGATCACTTGCCGACCGCGCTTCGTTTGTTGCTCCGCACCAGCACACTTGCGGCGCAGGGCTGGATTATCTCGTCGTTCACCCATCTGGGCGTGTGGCAAAATGTCAGATGGATATGTCCAACACCGTAACCGATATTCACGCCGAAGACCCGCTCACTGTTTTGCGTCAGGATAAAACAGGCTTGCTGAATCTGCCCGTTCAGCAGAAAAACGAATGTGCAGTCTGCGAATGGCAAAACTATTGCGGCGGCGGATGCCCGCTGGTTACGTTCCGCGCTACTGGCAGATATGACGCCCGTTCCCCATATTGCGAAATCTATAAATATCTATATCCAAATCTGCTCATGCTTGAAGCGCAGAGGTTGATTTTTCATGCCACTACAAAAAACTCCCTGTCAATTTGACAGGGAGTTTTTTGGGAAATTCTATGGATTGGGTGTGCCTTCGACGGCTATACCGACCCAACTGAAGACATGCTTTTCGCTGACTGCGCCGGCATTTACCCATATCGGCTGACCTTGATCGTCGGTGCCGGCTTGGCGGACTGGGGTGATCCACCAGCGTAGGACATGCGCCACGTTATCTTTCGGGCGGTAGGATGTGGGAACGATGTACTTGGTGTCTGTCACAAAATCTGTCATGCGGCGGGTCTGGTCGGCGGTGATGTCTTCCACTGTAATTTGGTAGGCTTCGGCGTCACGTAATGTGCCGACAGATGCCCATTGCAGGGTGACTACGTCGTTTGCCAGGGTGAAGGCAGCGCCATCCGCAGGCAGGAGCAGGTTCGGGGCGGGGTAGGGTGGCGGAATTGTCGCAGTGGGGGTGGGTCCAGGAGTTGCGGCTCGCATACACAAGGGGATCAATAAATTCGATCCAACAAAAACATTATCGGTGGTCAAGCCGTTGAATTCTTTGACGGCTTGCATGGGCACAGCGTAATTCAAAGAAATGCTGGAGAGGGTGTCGCCATCTTGAACGGTGATTGGGACAGTCTCACAGGCCTGTTTGGTTGCATCCACTGGCAGGGCGGTGCCGGTTGCGGCAGGCGGAATTGTTGGTGTGGGCCATGGAATTTTGAGCGACTGCCCTACGCTAATTGGACAGGATGAAGGCAGGTTGTTGGCAATAATAATGCTCTGAACAGAGACTTTGAAGGTAAACGCCAGTTGTGAACAGGTGCCATCGCCGGCGGATACCACGTAATCAAATGGAGGTTGAAGCGTTGCTGTGGGAACCTCAGTTGAGGTGGGTATGGCTGTAGCGGGTTGGGTGGCTGTTGGTGTTTCTGTTGGTGTGGGTGTCTCTGCGACATCAAATGCGCCGGCTGGCGCGCTTTGGCGCGTTGCAAAGTATGCGCCGATGGCGGCGATAATGATCACTACTGTAAGAATACCCAGCGCGGCGGGCAAACTTAAAGTAACCACGGGCATACGGCTGGCTTGCACCGATTTTTCCACCTTTTTTGCTGCTTTGGGTTCAGGCTTCGCGGTGAATTCTGTGCCGCAGACAAGGCAGCGTGTTGCGTTTTCGCTCAAGCGCGTTCCGCAGGTGGGGCAGATTTTTGTTTTAGTGGAGTTGGTTTCTAGGCTCATACTACAAAAATTATACCTTGCTTTCCAGACCTCTGAGGTTTCAAAAAAATCGGAGATCTTGGTTTTTTTACCTACATTCCTTCAACGACTACCATATTTGATTTTGCGTATTTGTGCCGAAGCGTACTCGTCAGAGTTTAGCCACGCTTTTGTCTGCTCGACAGAAGGAATTTAAGAATTACAAGACTTTTGACTCGAAATGTTATTGCGGTTTGGGCAATTTTGTGACCAGTACCTTGTCCACGCGGCGTCCGTCCATGTCCATTACTTCAAAGCGATACCCGTTCCATTCGAAATTTTCTGAGGCTTGCGGTACGCGTCCAAGCGATGTCATCATAAAGCCGCTTAAGGTCTCGTATTCATCTTCATGTGGCAGCGCGGTAAATTCAAATAACTCCTTGAATTCGTCCACTTCCAACATGCCATCCAATAGCCAGGATCCATCCTGCCGTTGAGTTGCCTGCGGTTCTTCAAATTCCATTGCGCCGACGATCTCTTCCAAAATATCGTTGATCGTCAGTAAGCCTTGCAAGCCGCCGAACTCGTCCACGACCAGCAAAAGTTCCGTGTTTTTTTCCTTGAATAATTCCAAGGCGCGCGAGGCGAACATGGTTTCGGGAATGAAAAACGCGGGTTTGATCAGGGTTTTCAGATCAATCTCCTTGCCCGATAAACTTTCCACCAGCAAGTCGCGTGATTTGACAATGCCCAGAATGGTTTCAAGAGAATCCTGTCTGACCGGAAAACGCGAAAATGGACATTCTGCAATTTTTTCCCTGATCTCTTCGATGGAGTCTGTAATGTCCAGCCAGACCAGTTCTGTGCGCGGAGTCATCAGCGAATAGACGCGCGAATCGCCGAGGCTGAAAATGCCCTCGACCATATCCTGTTCGGCTTCCTGAAAAACCCCCGCCTGTGTGCCCTGGCTGATAAGCATTTGAAGTTCTTCTTCAGTTATGGGCGGTTCAGAGGAAGCATTGACCCCGAACAGGCGTAGAACAAAATTTGTAGCTCCGCTCATCAGTTTGACCAACGGGGAGAAAACTTTTGAAATGAAAAGCATGGGTCCAGCTACAATTTGGGCAATCTTTTCAGGGTTGTTGAGCCCCAGTCTTTTTGGGACCAGTTCTCCCAACCAGATAGTCAACACAGTGATAACCACCACCACAATGCCCAGCGCTATCGATTCGCTGTACTCACCGATGTAAGGGACGTTTTGCAGCATTGCCGCCAGGAATTCTGCAATCGTTGCACCGCCGACCGCGCCGCTCAAAACCCCGATCAAGGTAATGCCGATTTGAATGGTGGAGAGAAAGATGTTAGGGTCTTCTATCAATTTGAGCGCCAAAGCTGATGATTTATTGCCCTCGCCTGCCTGTTGTTGCAGGCGCGCCTTGCGTGAAGCAACCAGCGCGGCTTCTGACATGGCAAGAAGTCCATTTATTAATACCAGAACTAAAATCAGTAGTATTTCATTGGCAATGCTCATGGGTTCCTTGTTGTTTATGAATCTAAAAATCAAACGTGGTTGTGCGGGATTAAAGACATGAAGCCGCGAAAGTCAATTCGCGGCAAAATTTCTCTTTCGTCAATTGGGTTGAACGAACTTCAAATGGAAATGCGAAAGGGTCCGGTTCGGGTTCTATGGGGATTTCTGACATGATGTTTATTACAAAAAACTTTCATCCCTATTGTACCTGAAAGTTACTTCTTCTTCTCGATTTTCTTTTCGATATTTTTCAAGCGCCTGTCCATGTCTGCGTTGAACCGCTTCCACATGATGGGGAGGATGAAGATTAACAGGATGACGCCGCAGGTGAGCGCCAGTTCGGCCACGCTGATATGAAACATTATGCGTGAACCTCAATTCCCTTTCCTTCGCGGACTTTGCCCACAACCCAAACGGGTTGATTTAGTTCTTGCGCGCGGTTTTGGAATTCATTCAACTTTTCGCGCGGCACACCCAGCAGTAAACCGCCGCTGGTCTGTGGATCAAAGAGCAGCATCTCGGCTGGCTCGCCAATTTTTTCGTCAAACTTTGCCGACTCTCCGACGTGTGCTTTGTTGTCGAATGCGCCGCCGGGGAAGATACCCTTTTCGGCATATCCGTGCGCGCCGCTTAAAAGTGGGATTTGCGAGTTTTCAATGGATAACATCACGCCAGAGGCTTGCGCCATTTCCAGCCCGTGACCGAGAAACCCGAAGCCGGTGATGTCAGTTCCGCCGCGCAGGTTAAATTCCACTGCCAGTTGTCCCGCAGTTTTGTTCAACCGCGACATCCACTCGATGGCTTCCTTTACATCAGCCTCCGAGGCTTTCTCTTGTTTGAGCGCGGTGGTCGTTACGCCGCCGCCCAAAGGTTTTGTGAGTACCAAAGCATCGCCGACTTTCAATCCGCCTTTGCTGATCATTTTGCGCGGATCAACAAACCCGACCACGACCAAGCCGTATTTCGGTTCCTTATCTTTGACCGTATGCCCGCCCGCGATTACCACACCCGCTTCACGCGCTTTCTCTGCGCCGCCGCGTAAAATTTCGCTTGAAATTTCATCGGGCAGGTTGTCGGGCAGTGCGGCGATATTCAAGGCGAGGAATGGCTGTCCGCCCATGGCGTACACGTCGGATAAACTATTTGCTGCCGCAATCGAGCCGTACTCGTAAGCCGTATCCACGACGGGGGTGAAAAAATCGGTCGTGACCACAATTGCTTTGTCTTCGCTTAAACGCCAAACAGCCGCGTCGTCAGGAGATTCAAGACCAACCAACAGATCAGGGTACGAGGTGGGATCAAAAATATTTTGAAGTGGACGCAGAACCTGCGTCAGCGCATCCGCGCTTAATTTAGACGCTCAGCCCGCGCAGGCAGAAAGAGTGGTTAATCTCACTTCGCGTCCAGTTTGTGGAATTGGCATTTATAGACTCCAGATTTTTCTCTGTCGGGGGCTCAGCCCCCGACAGAGAAATTATTACCCTACGGCGTGGTGGTTGTGTCAGGCAATGGCAAAATGAATTGATTGCCGCTTGGCACAAAGATGGTCTGCACGCCGGGGGCGAGTTTCAAAATATATTGATATTGCAAAAGCGTGGGCGTCAGAGATTGTGAAAGCAATTGATTGGCTTCGGCTTCAGCCTTGGCTTGAATCAAACGCGCTTCTGCCGCGCCCTTCGACGCGATCACCGCCGCATCCGCTTGACCTTGCGCGGTCTGACGGGCTTGCTCGGCTTCCTGCTTTTTTGACTCAACTACAAACTTGGCTTGTTGCGCCTGCTGTTCGGCAACCTGTTTTTGTTCAACCGCCGCCGCATACTCATCGCTAAAGCGGATGTTACGCATCAGGAAGTCAGACATGATCACGTTGTTTGCCTTCAGTTTTGTTTCGATCTCCGTGCGGATGGCCTGCTCCAACTCGCCGCGTTTCGTGCTGACCAATTCCTCCACCCCAAATTGAGAAACTGCATTGCGAATTGCCGCGCGCGATACAGGACGCACCACCATTTCTTCGTAGCGGTTCTGCCAGTTAATATGCAGTTGAATGATCTGCGTGGGGTCTGCCTTGTAAATAACAGAAGCATCAATGAAAACCTGCTGTCCGTCTTTTGTGCGCGCTTGAATTGAATCGTCACCCTGTACTACGCCTTCGCTGGTTGCAGAAGACATGGTGTACGTCTGCTGTGCCACCGAATATTTTTGCACACTCTCAACGAATGGAATGATCCAATGCAAACCTGGTGTCAACGCCACATCGCGATAACCCTTTGGCGCAAAGGCTGAAATCACCACGCCATATTCATTGGCTTGCAGGAACACCAAACCCGCGCCCACAGTCGTTAGCAAAAGCGCCGTAACCAGAAGAATAACCACCAGCGATGTTAATCCTTTTGCTGGCTGGTTGCGGCTGGCGCGCACAAAAATTGTGGCAAGCACGCCAATAACACCGATCCAGGCAAAGGATGCAAGCCCTTGCAGTAAAGTTGAAATATTCATCATTTCCTCCGAAACATAATTTTCAAAGGTGACAGTCACTTCACAAGTAACTTGTCACCTGACAAAACATATTTTATGATTATAACGCGCTTGCCGATGCCCTCATTGCGTGTTAACATTTCTCCAATGAAAATTGGACAAGGTCAAGTATCTGAAATTTATCTGGATTCCCGCGCAACGATATTGTGCTCGCCTGATCTGATTCCTGCGCCCGGGCAATATATCCTCGCCCACGCACGCGGATCAGATTCACCTTTGGCTGTTCCTGTTTTCTTCAGCGACTCTGCCCCGAATGGATTCCGCTCCGCGCCCTATTTGCCGCTTGCGTGGAGACCCGGCACGCTGCTTAACTTGCGCGGTCCGCTTGGGCATGGGTTCTCAATTCCAGCCTTTGCGCGCAAAATAGCCTTGATCGCATTTGACGACTCGCCGGCGCGTTTGCATGGATTAATATCCCTCGCTCTCAAACAGGATGCTGAAGTTGTTTTGGTTACCAACACAGCGCTGGATAATGTGCCAGAAGCCGTGGAAGTTCAACCCCTGCAAGCCCTGACCGATATTTATCGCTGGGCTGATTATGCCGCGCTGGATGTGACGCGCGAGAATCTGAATCGGCTGAGGGAAATGCTTGGGATGGGCAAACAGGCTGGGGCGCCGCGCGAAGCGCAGGTGTTAATCCGCGCTCCCATGCCCTGCGGCGCAGTCGCAGAGTGCGGCGTCTGTTCCATCATCATCCGCCGCGAATGGAAAATGATTTGCAAAGATGGGCC
>JAIFKY010000119.1:0-9545 GCA_020049345.1 Anaerolinea sp. | reverse complement strand
GTGACGCTTGGCACTATTCATTACTGTCCGAAAACGACATAATCAAGGTAGCGATAATCCCGCTAATTAATGTCCGACTTCTCGTATAACTAAAAGGAGAATAAATGCCTGCTAAAGGTTGGATCGAAGTCAGCGATACCTACTGTAAAGGATGCGAACTTTGCATCAGTGCATGTCCACAGGATGTGATAGAACTTAATATGTCACATCTCACCCCGAAGGGCTACCACCCCGCGCACACGTTCAAGGACGGATGCACGGGGTGTGCTATTTGTGCGCTGGTTTGCCCCGATGCGGCGATCACGGTTTATCGGGAGACGACGAAGGTTGTGGTTATGCCGATTGAGGCGTGATAAATAAAAAGGATGAATGATGAAGGATAAAGGATGAAACAAGCCTTCGAGTATTTTGTGTTCAACATCTTTTTACGGAGATAAAATGCCAAAAGAATTATGGAAAGGGAATGAGGCGATTGCCGAAGCCGCTGTGCGCGCAGGGTTGGATGCATACTTTGGCTATCCCATTACCCCGCAAACAGAAATTTTAGAATATCTTTCACGGCGTATGCCTGAACTGGGACGCGCTTTTGTGCAGGCTGAATCTGAATTGGGCGCGATCAACATGGTGTATGGCGCGGCGTGCGCGGGGGTGCGCGTCATGTCATCCTCGTCCAGCCCGGGCGTGAGTTTGATGATGGAAGGCATTTCCTACATTGCAGGAACCGAAGTGCCGGCGGTACTGGTCAATGTGATGCGCGGTGGGCCAGGGCTTGGAAACATTGCCCCCGCGCAGGCTGATTACAACCAGGCTGTCCACGGCGGCGGTCATGGCGACTATCAACCGATTGTGCTTGCGCCAGCCTCAGTGCAAGAGGCGATTGATTTAATGGTTCTTTCATTTGATCTGGCTGAGAAATATCGCGCCATTTGTATGCTGATCCTCGACGGTTGTGTGGGGCAGATGATGGAGCCGGCGCAAATGCCTGAGATGCGACCCATGCACCGCGCAAATTGGGATTGGGCGACCAATGGAAAAATGGGCAAACGCGAGCGACGCATTCTTTCTTCCATTTATATTGAACCGGTTGATGAAGAAGTTATGAACTTGCGTTTGCTTAACCGCTGGCAGACCATTCAGGCAAATGAAGTTCGTTACAAGGAATATTTCCTTGATGATGCCGAAATTGTAATCGTCGGCTTTGGCACGGCGGGACGCGTGGCATTATCGGCTGTGCGTGAGGCGCGCGCCGAGGGTATTAAGGTGGGGTTGTTAAGACCGATCACCGTCAGCCCGTTTCCGTCTGAGGTGATTGATCAACTTGCGGGGCGGGTTGATGCGTTTCTCGTCACCGAGATGAATTCAGGACAAATGCTGGAAGATGTCCGCCTGGCTGTGCGCGGACGTGTGCCCGTTGAATTTTATGGTCGTTTGGGCGGCGTGGTGCCATTTCCAGATGAGATATTGGGCGAAATTCATCGCATGGCAAAAACCAAGTTGAGCGCCAATATTCATCCGCGTGATGCGTGGCTTGCACGAATGGCGCATGTGACCGCGTAACTCCCTCACCCTGGCCCTCTCCCAAATTGAGAGAGGGGATTAAGAGGAAAAATGGCAACTGAAAATTTAGTTTACGAAAGAACGCAAGGTTTTACAAATACGCCCACTCATTATTGCCCGGGCTGTACGCATGGTGTGGCTCACCGTTTGATTGCCGAAGTGTTGGAAGAAATGAATGTGATCGAAAAGACGATTGGCGTTGCGCCTGTGGGCTGTTCGGTGTTTGCCTACAATTATTTCGACACCGATTTTGTCGAAGCGCCGCATGGGCGCGCGCCTGCGATGGCAACCGGCATCAAACGTGTGTTGCCTGATCGTGTTGTGTTTACTTACCAAGGTGATGGCGATCTGGCTTCCATTGGCATGGGTGAGATTGTCCATGCTGCTGCGCGCGGCGAAAACATTACGGTGATCTTTCTCAACAACGCGAATTTCGGCATGACTGGCGGACAAATGGCGCCGACGACCATGGCGGGGATGAAGACCACATCATCATCCACAGGGCGCGATGTGGAAACGCAGGGGTATCCGATCAAAGTTGCTGAAATGCTTTCAACATTGGATGGCGTTGGCTATTGCGTGCGCCGCTCGCTGCATGATCCAAAGAGTATTCGCATGGCAAAGAAGGCAATTCGCATGGCGTTTGAAACGCAAGTGCGCGGACTTGGCTTTTCGATGGTTGAGTTGCTTTCCACCTGCCCAACGAATTGGGGGATGACTCCTGTCAACGCGTTGACGTTTGTGGAAGACCACATGGTTCCCGCGTACCCGTTGGTAGATTGCAAAATCAGCGATGCGATAAAACAAATCAAGGTTTAACGTTGAACGTTCAACGTTAAACAGGAGTTCACATGCAAAAAGAAATCATCATCTCAGGCTTTGGCGGACAGGGTGTGTTGTTTGCGGGGCAGGTCATTGCTTACGCGGCGATGGACTCTGGCAAGGAAGTGACATGGATTCCATCCTACGGACCCGAAATGCGCGGCGGCACAGCCAACTGTACTGTGGTCATTGCGGATCATGAAATTGGTTCGCCGTTGGTGAAAAATCCGCCGCTGGTTATTGCGCTAAATCTGCCATCGTACGATAAATATGAACCTATGATGCAGGTCGGCGGAACATTGGTCGTCAATCAATCCATGGTGGATCGCGGCGCAAAACGCGCTGATATTAACTCGGTGTTTGTCTCAGCCAACGAGATCGCAGAGCAAATCGGCGACAAGAAATTAACCAACATGGTTGCGGTCGGCGCGTTGTTGGCGGCTTTGCCCGAAGTAACGGTTGAAGCGTTGGAGGCTGCGCTTAAGGCGCATCTGCCAGCGCGGCATCAACATTTACTGCCAAAAAATTATGAAGCATTGCGCCGTGGATTTGAATCTGCGAAAGAACAGATGTCGGTTGCAGGGTAGGGGATGTGTAAAGTCCGGTAAAAAGTGAGAAGTTAAGTCCGTCTTGTTGAGAGGCGGGCTTTTATTTTTACATAGATTAAAGAAAAAATTTGCTAAATATGAGCAGTCAGCGGAAAATCTCTCACCACAGAGATCACGGAGTTCACAGAATTTTTAAGAGGTTTTTCTCAGCGATCTCTGTACGCTCCGTGGTTAAGAGAAAGTCACCAAGACACAAAGCCACAAAGTTTTTCCCTTCGAGTCTTTGAGACTTCGTGCCTTTGTGGTCAAAAAAGCGGGCTTATTAAACAGCCTCTAAGTCTTTTGGCATGATCACAAGATTAACCACTCCCTGTGTTGATTTGTCCAGAGGATTAATGTATAGTATGGGCTGATGTTAATTTTTTCATATTTTATTGGAGGCGAAATGACCGACGACAAAGTTTTAGAAACAGGCAAAGAAACACAGCTTCATGTTGGGTTCGTAAATTCGGTGAAAGCCAGTTTGGAAACTGCCAAAAATAAGACGGCTGGTGTTCGTAAGACAGACGCTCAATTGTTTATTGCAAATGTTGTCTCGCCTGCCGCTGCCACGCTTTTGGCTGGCATCACTGCGGCAATTGGCGGCAATCAAATATTTCAGCAGGCTGCAGCGCAAACCAACGATGGCGGTTGGAGGCTTGCCTGTATTCTCGTCGCAATCTTTGGTTTTATTGCAACGGTGAGCGGCGTATTCAAAAAACAATTTGAAGATCGACTGGCGCGCGGCAATCAGTGTGTTGGACGACTGCTCGCCCTTGACTTGGCAATCAAGACCGGTAGCAGCGAATGGGAACAAGCGGCCAAGGAATACGGAGAGATCGTAAAGACGTTTCCTGAAATTGTTAGTTGATGGAAATTTGGAAGTTAAATCCTTGTTTTTCGCTTAAGAGAGTGTTTCTTAAAGGCGTTTTACCACTGAGATCACGAAGATCACTGAGAAAAAATTATTAAAAATCTCTGTGACCTCTGTGTTCTCTGTGGTTAATGCTCTTTTCTCGTTGTCCAAAAACCGCATTTTTGAGCAAAAACATAGAAGATAGGAAAAATTCAACCCTTTTATTCGATCCAGCTCGACTAATATTAAGATTTAGACGTAGACCCTTTTACTGTTTGAAAAATCGCGAAACGAGACACCATTAAATAAATCAAAACCATTTCAATCAGAAAAAGGAAAATTAATATCATGCGTACAGGAAAAACATTACTACAGATCATTGGTTTGACGCTCATCATTTGCTTATTGGCTGCGTGTGGAGGCAAACCAACCGAGTCAGCCGTAGTAGATTTTACGGGATACTGGGAGGATGTCTCATCTTCTTTTACCCTGGATTTATCTCAAAATGGGGAACAAGTGCAGGGCAGTCATGTGGTTGTAGCCCAACAAGGAAATAAGATCGATTCCCTCGATAAATCCATCGAAGGAAATATTAATGGGCATATCGCAACCGTTAAGTTTCAGAGTTCCTTTTCGGCAAACAGCGGCGAAGCTCAGATCACCTTCATTGACCAGAATACGATTTTTTGGAAAGTGACAACCCCGCCAGATGGAGAATATTATTTTCCGGCTCAGGCTACTCTGGTAAAGAAAACAGCAGCAGCCGCCAATCCCGCATCTGCCGGTACTGGCACGATCACGGGGTTGGTGCAGTTGATGGCTCCGCCCACACCAGCCATGGTGGTGTATGCAGTGAATCAGACAACGGGTGAGTGGGCTATGGCAAAAACCGAAGCCTCTGATTCCGCCCCAGCGCCCTTCAGCATTGTTGTGCCGGCAGGGACTTACCTGGTCTATGGTCAAGGCGTGGGTTATTCCCTCGATAGCTTGACCCTGACTCCAATCACAGTTGCCGCAAACCAGACCGTATCAAATATTGTTGTCGGTCCGCCCAGCCAGTTTGAGTGCGGATCCACGATGGGCTATCCCGCTGCGCCAGATGGCAGTTTCGCAGAAATCCCCGGTCCGTCTGCGGATTGTATTGCTTCCCTCCAGTCTTCTGGTTCCGCTCAGCCGCAAACTGAAACCAGCCGCATCCAGTTTCAGCCGAACTCCACCAGTTGGTACACCAACGGCGACCTTGCGCCCAGTGGCTCGATACGCTTTGTGCTCTCCGCAATGCAGGGTCAGCAGATGAATGTATACTTGACTACCGAACCGGCTACAAGCGCTTCCATGACTATTTCGGGAGCAAACGGTGTCGGGTACACGTACAACCCTACAACGAGTTGGAGCAACATATTACCTGCCAGTCAGGATTATTACATTGATGTTTTTTCAACGTCTCAGCAAAACATCACCTACCAGTTGAGCGTGGATATTCCAGTTGCGTCTGGTGGTGCGCCATCTCTGGCAGGTTCACAAAAGATCGCCATCGATCAGCCGATTCGCTTTGCAGTGGGTCCGATGGATGTGGAACTGAATGGAACCGTGATCAGCGGCGATCGCGACCGATATAGTTTGAGCATGTTGGCGGGTGAAATATTGGATGTCCAAATCACATCGCTTGAAGGGAATGCTGTTTTCTCCATCCTGGGACCCGATCAGGTCGCGTTGCCTGGCACCGAAGAAGGTAAGGATGCGATCCAATGGGCTGTGCCCATTCCAGCGGATGGCGCGTATTCCATTCTGGTTGGTCCAACACGTGGGAATGCAACGTACACCCTTAAAGTAAAAGTAAGCGGGCGATAGTTTTGTATTACGGGCGTGTTGCAGCAACGAGTGTGCAGCACGCCTAACTTTTCATATTATGGAGGGTTCTGTGAAGAAAATAACAGTGCGTGCCGCTGTGATTCTGGCTGTCCTCATCATTCTATTTTTGGCGGGACCAAGAACCAAAATAGATTTGCAAATAAAGCCAGTTAACCTTCCTTCTGATCTGGATCAATATTTGAACGAATCCGAATCCAAATATTCAGATATTGTGCCAGGCGCCGAAAAGACCATTATTTGGGCAAATGCCGAGAAAACCAAAACCCCGATCTCCATTGTCTATTTGCATGGATACTCTGCCACTCGGCAGGAGACCGTCCCATTGAGCGATGAAGTTGCCGCTCAACTGGGGGCAAATCTTTTTTACACCCGTCTCTCAGGTCATGGGCGGACTGGCGCGGCAATGGCTGAACCAACTGTTAATGATTGGCTAAATGACACCGTGGAAGCCTTTGAAATTGGAAAACGGCTGGGAGATAAGGTGATCGTGATCGGCGTCTCAACCGGCGGTCCGCTTGCGGTTTGGCTTGCCGAACAGCCCAATACAGATTCCGCTCTGGCTTATGTATTAATCTCGCCAAACTTTGCGCCCCGCGATTCAAATGCCGAAATTTTGACTTTGCCCTGGGCGAAACAATTTGCGCCTTTGATTCTGGGAACCGAGTACAGTTGGACTCCTCAAAATGAAGGTCATGCTCAATACTGGACTCACAGCTACCCTTCCACCGCGCTCGTCACCATGATGGGGTTGGTCAAATTTGTGCGCGACTCTGATCTGGAAAGTATCAAAAAGCCTGTGTTGGTCATTTATTCTCCCAACGATCAAGTTGTAAATTCAGAGGAAGTGGAACGCGGTTATGCCAGAATCGGCTCTGATATAAAAGAAATTCAACCCATTGCTGATAGCGGCAACCCTGAAAATCATGTGCTGGCTGGCGATATTCTTGCTCCCAATAATACCGAAGCGGTAAAAAATCTCATCCTGGATTTCATTTCACGACTGCAATAAATTTTGTAAAAGCGCGCTGACTTGCGTGCCAGATTAACGCCAGAACCCGCCCAGGAATTTAACTTGGGCGGGTCTTATTTTGCCTCCCAACCAGCCCAGGATTATTAAGGTGAATAAAATCACAATTGGGCTAAAATCCTTTATAATCCGCTCCAATCCAATAATTCTGAAACGATATATCCAGTCCCCTACATACTTCCTCAGTGAATATGCAGTTGATTAATGCTAGTTGTTTCGTGAGCAAAAGGTAAATTTTTTATGTCCCTTCATTTCGCTTTTTTAGTACTCGAAGAACACCCGTACGGGCGGGAGATGTTACGCATCCTGCTTGAGAATAATTTGATTCCCAGCATGATCATTCAAGAAGTTTCGGAGGTGGGTGATGTGGAGCGCGAAAAATTCCTGACGCGGATGGCTGGTCAGCCGGTGCCTCCGCGCTTGACTCAATTAATTGCAGGGAAGAAAATTCCTGTTTACTGTGTTGCGAATCACAACGACAATGTTTGCAGGGAACTGCTGGCAGCCGAAAAACCCGATGTTTTGGCATTAGGCGGTACGCGCATCATCAAACCGTCCATTCTTGAAACGCCGCGCCGTGCCACGGTCAACGCGCACCCGGGCTTGTTGCCCATCTTACGCGGATCGGCTTCGGTGGGTTGGGCTTTGTATAAAGACCTGCCGCAAGGCGCCACGGCTCACTTTATTGATCCAGGAATTGACACTGGTGATATTATTGTCAAACGTCAACTTCCTGTCTATCATCACGACACCTACGAAAGCATTAATTATCGCATTGCGATTCTTTCCGGTGAATTGATGGCGGAATCCCTGACCTTCCTTGCCAATGGCGAAGCCCCCCGCGAACCTCAGGATCGCAACGTGGGCGAGACCTTCAAGGTTATCCCAGATGATTTGCTCGCAGAAGGCAAACGACGACTGGCTGAAGGTCTTTACTCCCATTTTGCGGATTAAAAGTCAAAACTGTAGTTCAGGCTTTTAGCCTGATACCTTCCTAAAATCTTAGGTTTGGCGGGTTGCAAGCCCGCCAAACATTTAATGAATGAATAAAGGCTGCTTAATGAATATTGATATCTCCCGTGATTACGCTTGTAAACTTGACGAAGCCGATGAACTATCTGGCTACCGCGAAAAATTTTTCAACGCTGACCCTGCCATGATTTACATGGACGGCAATTCACTGGGCAAACTTCCCTTGCGGACAGTGGATCGTGTGGAGCAAATTGTCAAAGAGGAATGGGGCACACAGTTGATCCGCTCGTGGGGCATTAACTGGTACCAAGCTCCAATTGCGGTGGGGGAGAAGATCGCGCAATTGGTTGGCGCGGCTCCAGGTCAAGTGGCGGTCAGCGATTCGACCACCATCAATCTTTATAAATTGGCGATGTCGGCTTTGATGCTTCGACCCGAGCGCAAAAAAATCATCACCGACACGCTGAACTTCCCGTCTGATTTGTACATGCTGCAAGGCTGTTCACATGTCCTCGGCGGAAAGCATCAAATTCAAATGCTTGAACCAGCCGACGGGTTGCGAATCAACACCCAGGTTGTGTTGGACGCGATAGACGAAGATACCGCTTTGGTCACGTTATCGCATGTCGTCTTCAAAAGCGGCTACATGTACGATGCCAAGACCATCACCGAGTACGCCCATCAAAAAGGCGCGCTTGTTCTTTGGGATTTGAGTCACGCCGTTGGCGCAGTCCCCGTGGAATTGGATGCCTGGGGCGCAGATTTTGCCACTGGCTGCACCTACAAATATCTGAACGGCGGACCCGGCGCTCCCGCGTTTTTGTACGTCCGCCGCGACTTGCAGGATCAGGCGCTTTCCCCAATTTGGGGTTGGTTCGGTGAGTGCGCGCCGTTTAGTTTTGAACTCGATTATCAACCCGCGCAAGGGATTCAACGCTTCCTGTGCGGAACGCCGCCGGTGGTTTCTGTGCTGGCTATGGAACAAGGCGTTGACCTTACATTGGAAGTCGGCATGGATCGTTTGCGAAAAAAATCTGTCCTGCTAACCTCGTACATGATCGACCTGTTCGACGCGATTCTGGCTCCGATGGGTTTTACCCTCGGAACCCCGCGGGAGGTGGCGCAGCGCGGATCGCATGTCAGCATCCGCCACCCCGATGGGTATCGCATCAACCGCGCGTTAATTGAAGAGATGAACGTCATCCCCGATTTTCGCGAACCGGATAACATCCGACTGGGGTTAACGCCCATGTACACATCTTTTCAGGATGTGTGGGAAAGCATTAACCGTATTCAGCGTGTAGTCACAGAGAAGCGCCACTTGCGCTTCCCTGAAACTCGTCAAGCCGTTACTTAAGAGCATTTTCATTGGATCTGAATGTAAGACGCTGCTTATGTGCGGAAAATAATCTTCAAGGAGAAAGAGAAATGAAACGAATCGTATTGTTTGTTGTGCTCGTCGCTGCGCTCATGCTGGCGGCTTGCGCCCCCGCCGCCCCTGCGGCGACCGAAGCCCCTGCCGCTGAGGCTCCTGCCGCGACCGAAGCCCCTGCTGAGGCCCCCGCCGCCGCTGGCGAACCCGAAGCCTGCGCTGCTGAATTTGGCTGCGCGGTATTTAGCAAAGACCAGACCGTCAAAGTCGGTTACTCTGGCCCAATGACTGGCGATTATTCCCAGTTCGGTATTGATATGTCCAACGCTATGAAATTGGCTGTCGCTGACTTTGGCGATATCCAGGGTTGGAAAGTTGAAATGGCAATTGAAGACGATGGTGGCGGCGCTGAAGGCGGCGCGGCTGTGGCGAACAAACTGGTCTCAGATCCGACCTTTGTTGCCATGGCTGGACATGCCT
>JAIFKY010000029.1 GCA_020049345.1 Anaerolinea sp. | reverse complement strand
GCTATTACTTCCATTGTGCTGGTCATTGCGCTATCCTCTCTCTATGAACGGGCTTGTTCGACTTCGACCCATTGCGCACGCCGATCATCTTGGCGGTTTTCTCTGCGCTGCCGTTGGTCTCTGCAAAATATTTGTGCGTGTCGTCCAGGGTGGCAAGGCTCATGTTGGCTGCCGCTATTCCGGCGCGCTTTGCTATATTTTTCAACCGGCGGGTGATCTCATGCTTGGGCAGGTCCCAGATGCGGGCGTTTGGGTTGTAGTCAACCAACCACAGCGCGTCTTCCTTTCCGCGGTAGGGGTATTCAAAGGTTCTCATTCCGCGCCGCTGGGCTTCGTCCACAATCAACAGGTAGGCATTCATTGGAATAATGACGTTGGGGTTGTAGAGCGTGCCCCATGTCCACGCCAGGCATTCAGTGCCCGCCAGCAGGCAAACCACCAGCCAGGCGTAATCCTCTTGGGTGGCAACATGCTTCATGAATTTGATCTCGTCCACGCTCAGAATGCGCTTGGCGGTCGGCTCACGCTTGGCGGCTGCCAGTCGCAAGATCAGCGTGTGGTATTTGCGGCAGGTTGCAATTGGCACGCCGCTATGGCTCAGGTGAGCCGCCCATGCGTTCAGGTCTTGCGCCGTTGCGTTTTGCGGTTTCTTACCGGTGGCGCTTTCAAAACTGCGGATTGCGCTTTGAATGGTCTTGAGGGTGGCGGCATGTCGTTCTGCTTCTGTGCTCATGGTCTACTCGCTCACGATGCGCGCGCGGTTTTCAATCGGCGCGGGGATCATATCCAGCACGAAGCCATAGCCCAGGTTATCGTGTGGAAGTCCGTTGATGAAGTTCCGCGCGGCTTCGAAGGACTCAAACTCGATCACGTACAGCTTTTCTTTCCCCACCTCTTTGCTGTAGACGAAAAACCCGAGCCTGTCCTGCCAGATGAAGATGTCACGTACAGCCTTAGCACGCATGTTCTGCTTTGCGCCTGTCAGTTCTACCGTGCGTGCCTCGCAAAGTTGCGCTATGAGGCGCGCAGAGGCGTCGGCGGGGATGTTTGCGTCATTGTCAAACCAGGCTTCCCAGTTTTGCGCGTCTACGGTACGCAGCCAGTCCATTGCATTGGCGCAGCGTTGTGTCCAGTAGGCTCCGCGCATTTTCTTTTTGTTCAGCATCTTTACCTCTTGTTCGCGTACCAGTTCTCGTTGGTACATGACCCATTGCATCTTGTGAATTTGCGGGTGATAGCCGCCGACCGTCTGTCCAGATTTACGTCCCATAGCTCTCTGCCTCTACTCGTTGACTGTCTGTTACTGTGGAAACGGACGCATGTGTTTGCGTATGCGCTTGCGGGGAGCCTGTATCCGTCGGTAGGCTGCCATGCGTCGCTGATGAGATTGCCGTCTTTCCGCGCGCCGCGTCATTGCGTTGCCAACTTCCAAAAGATATTCGTCAACCAGTTCACGGCTTGGCGCTTCTGCCATCTCAAGCAATTCTGGGTTAATCTTTTGGAGTTCTTCTATACTGATCATTGTGTTGCCGTCCTAATCCACAGTCACGCCCATCAGCGGAGCATTCATTGCGCTGGCAACTTGGGCGTCGGCTTCGCTGGGAGTTGTGAAAACGTACTTACCGCACTTGGAACAGAAAAAACCGCGATACGGTTGGTTCTTGCCAACGCGCGCGGTTTTGTTCTTTTTGTCTGCCTGATGTACAGGCGCAACCACAATGTTCACTTCTTCACGGCTTTCCAGTGGGTGAGCGCACAGGCTCTTCACAATGTACGCTACCTGTCCGCCCATATCGCGCTCTTCCTGCTCTGCGATGTCGGCGATGCGGTTGAACGCACTGCCAGGCACCATAATTGCCCCTCGTTCGTCTGCTTCGATTCGCTTGATCGTTTTTGCCATCGGTCTTCTCCTTGTTTGATTGCGGGGAAGATAAACTTCCCTGCTGACAAGTTCTATTATATACATTTGTAGATACTTGTCAAGAGGGAAGTATTACATGACGTAAAGGGAAGGCGTATGAAAGTAATATATTGCTTGATGACAACTTTTTCTGATTGGCTAACAAGTCAAATGCTTGAAAGAAAAATGTCCCCCGCAGAATTGTCACGCTTGATAAAGAAAGATCAAAGCGTGGTCAGTAGAATTTTGAATAGTGAAAGAAGTCCTGCGAACGAGACACTTGAAGCGATTGCACGCGCGTTGAGATTGCCCCCCGAAACGGTGTATCGCGCGGCAGGGCTGTTACCGTCCCAGCCCGAAGCCGACGAGATGGTAGAGAAACTAAATTACAAAATCACCCAGCTCACACCTGGCGCGCGCGCCCTGGCTGAAAAGCTCCTCGATGCGCTATTGGAGGAAGACGTGAAGAAATCCGTTCCGCTGGGGAAGCAAGTCAAGTCGGCACGTTAACAACAAAAATCCCCTTGGGAGGGGGATTACATGAAACGTGATATTGATCTAATTCGAGGTATTCTGTTTGCCGTTGAAAAAAGCGAAGGGCGCGATGCTCTGGGTTTGGCTTGGCAAAAGATTGACGCCAAAGACCACTCGAAAGAAGAAATAATTTTTCATCTCAATTTGCTTCGTGAAGCTGGCTTTTTGAAATTTGTTCCAACTGTGCAAGATTCTGATAAAGACAATCCAAATCCGATCATCAAGCGCCTCACGTGGGCAGGTTATGAATTTTTGGAAGCCGCCCGTGAAGATACAAATTGGAAGGCGGCAAAAGAGGTAGCGGGCAAGGTCGGCTCATTCTCTTTGGAAGTTCTCAAGCCGATATTGATTGATCTGGCGAAGCAGGCGGCTCTAACTGCTGTCGTAACTGTTCCACTTCTGCTTCAGAGATAATTTTGCTGCGCGCTAATACATTGTCGGACTTTGCGTAAATTGGGATTCCTTGTGAATATTCTCCGCACCAACCACAATCGGCTGTCTTCCCAAATCCACTTCCAAACGTTTCTGTATGAATTGGCGGGTGAGCACGGCAGTAGCCAACATATTCTTCACGCCCAGTTCTTACGGACATATCTAAAATGGTGATGCGTAGATAAAACCTGCAACTCTTACATTCTTCTGCCATCGGTCTTCTCCTTTTTTGCAACTATAGCACGAAAGTTCTATGTCCGCCGCCGACGAGATGGTTGAGAAGTTGAATTACAAAATCACCCAGCTCACGCCTGGCGCGCGCGCCCTGGCTGAGAAGCTCCTCGATGCGCTGCTGGAAGAGGACAAGCCAAAGACAGTCAACGTCGGCAAGCAAGTCAAGTCGGCACGTTAAATAAAATGCCCAAAATAGCAAAGGATGGATAAATAGTGAAGTACAAATTCATTTATGATATTAACGATAAAACCATATTGGAATATGAAACCAACAATGAACCGCCACGAATTGGTGAATATGTTCAGCTCCACACAATTACCGACGATAAGATAAGTGACACATATACAGTGGTGAGCATTTACTACATCCCTCAAACCCCCAATAGAACCAACATTCTTATTGGACTTGAAATATATTCACTCTGAAGAATAAGGTAATGTCGGCACGTTAATAACAAAAATCCCCTTGGGAGGGGAAAGGGTAAAACATGATTGACTACGCATCCATGATAGACAAACGGATTGAAGAACTACAGGCTGAGATTGACCAGGATTTGCGAAATATTCAGCAGGCAATTGAAGAAGCGATGGCAGAATTTATTTACCACGAAGCCTGCAAAGACACATCTCTTTCAGAAACGGTCAACATGGAAATAGAATCCGCCGAAGCCGACGCAAGGCGATACCGAAAGAATGTCCTGGAAACCCAAACCAGAATTGAAGCGTTGAAAGCCTATAAAGAAAGGCTTGAAGACCCAAACGTTAAGTCTTTTTTGGATGGCGAGCTTGAGCGATTATCTTCTCTAACATACGCTGAGCCGGGTGAGGAGGAAGACTGAATCTCTTCCTGTGATATTCGCCATAAGTTTCCATCGCCCAATCGCTCCACATGGCTTGATGTAGCATCGTCTTATCGTTTTCGTTTGTAATCGCTATTCCGCCAAGTGGACGAAATCCTTCGACAGCCAAATCAAAGACTTCTTTCTGTAGCGATACAAAATTCTCTGCGCTCACAACATAATAAGGGTAATGTGTAATTTGTTTGTTCATAAGACCGCATCCTCTCTTTTTTTGCAACTATAGCACAAATTTTCTATCAGGTCGGCTTGGGTGAAGGGATATGGCGTGACCTGCGTGTACTTCGATGAAGATACCCTGCGCGCTCGTCCCTTCACCCAAACTGATCTATGTCATCCCCTTCATTGGGAATGTGGATTGAAACACCCAAACTGATCTACGCAAACCCTGAATGACAAAACTCAAATCAAAACTTCACAAACTGATCAACCAAAAAGGAAAACTCCGCGCCTGGCTATATCTGGGCGTGGTTTCTATTCTTGCATTCCTCAACGCCGACTCTATCATCCTGGTGTTTGCCGGCACATCGGTAGCCTATCTCTTCGCCACCAGAAACACCGACGACCTGGCGCGCTCTGTATTTGGCTTAATTATCTACTTACTCACATCCTATATCCTGCTGCATAGAAAGAACATGCTCCCGTGGATATCCAAAAAGCAGATTGCCGCATGACGAACGATACAAAGAAACGCCTGCGCCAACTGGCAAACAGCCCCCGCCGACGGTGGTATCTGTTTGTGTTGGCGGTGAATCTGCTCACTGCCTGGGTGCAGCTCGTAGATTGGTATTTTTATATCAGCTTCAACTTTCTCTTTGCCCGCCGTGCATTCTTCAAGCGTACCATTCAGCGCGCCCACTGGGTCGGCTCTCAGATCGCGCGACCGCACCGACTGGCATTCATTGCCCTAGTCGCCGTGCTGGTTGCAGGCGTGGTCATCGCCCCAGGCATACGAGCCGCCCTGTATTGGTCAATCGCCTGGGGTAGTCTGTTTTCGTTTTTCGTTACCTACCAATCGCTCGCGCTTATTGTTCAACGAGCAACGCTCAGCAACCATTAAACCGGAGAGCACACCATGCCTATTCGATTCGCAATCTGGGCAGCCGTATCTACCGCTGCCCAAGCCGCCGAAGATAAATCGTCCCTCGATGATCAAGAGAAAAAATGCCGCGCCGTCGGCATCTCTAAAGGCTGGGTCGAAAGCGCGGGACCCTACATCGTCCCAGGCGAAAGCCGCACCCGCTTTGTCAACCTGCGCGATGCTGAAAATGCCATCCCTGCACTCAAAAAGTTGATCGAGGCAGCGCACGCCGGCGAATATGACGTGCTGGTTTTATGGGACTACAACCGCCTTCGTGATCTGCTTGACCAAGTCGCCAAGACTCTATCCAGTTACGATGTGCAAATCTACTCAGTCTCTCAACCTGTAGAACCGATCATTCCCGACGAATTCAGCCCATACACGTCTGACAGCGAATCCATGATGCGCGGTCTCTCGCAGATCATCTCACGCGCACAGATCAACGACCTGCGCCGCAAATACAAGTTTGGAATGCCGGCTCGTATTCAGGCAGGTCTCCCCAAAGGCAAAGCGCCCTACGGCTTCCGCAAACCGCCCGGGCGCGAATCGGACCGGAAAGTAGTACCCGTGGCTGATCCAGTAAAAAGCCTGATAGTTATCCAAATCAAAGACTGGTTCCTCAACGGGCAATCTCTTTGGCAGATCGCCAACGACCTCACAGCCAAAGGCATCCCCACGCCGGCAGGACATCCGGAATGGTCTGATGTAAACGTGCGGCTGATTTTGAAAAATCGTTTTTATGTGGGGGAGGTGAGCTTTGGCAAAACGCGCCTGGTAACAGACCCACGCACTGGCGTGAGAACAGTCGTCGATAATCTACCCTCGCGCATCATCACAGCCAAAGGCGCGCATAAACCGCTGTGGGATGCAAAGACCCAGAGCCGCATTGACGAAGAATTTCAAAAACGCGGCAAGAAGTATACAGGCATCCAACGCCAACGATTATCGAACCTGCTCTATTGTGGGGTTTGTGGAGCGCGTTGCTGGGTGGAATACCCAGGTGGATACTCCGAAACGCGCCGCGCCTGGGCATGTTCTGTGAACCCCAAACATGTTCGGCGCAAAGACTCAGATGTACTCCCCGCATTCATCGCCAAATTTCAGGAAGTGCTGCAAAACTATGTGGAAGAACCCACCCCAGCTATTGAAGATAACAGCATCAAACTATCTGAAAAATTAACAGACCTTACCAAGCGCCGCACCCGCCTGATCGACGCCTACGAAGCCGGCGTGCTTCCCATTGCAGAATATACATCTCGCGTGAGTGAGATCGAAATCAACATCAGAAATACAGAGGCTGAAGTAAACGAATTGAATAACGCCTCTGAAAAAATAGTGAGCCGCGCGGACCTGGTTGAGCTGATAAAGAAAAACCTAAATGACAATCCAGACTACATTGCAAACGAACCCGCCGCAGAGGTCAACGCCCAACTACGCAAACTCATCAGAGCCATCATTATCGATAAAGATGAAGTCGCGATCCAATTTATAGTGTAAATCCTTATTTCCTGATGGACATAGACCTCGACCTTTACCGTCACGAAATCCGAGTCTCTTCCGAACCGCTGGTGCGCCTATCGGCTGTTGATATTTCGCCTGAGCGCCCCGAGCGGACTTTTGTTTTTATCCACGGCTTTGGGGGACAGGCGATGCAGTGGAAATATCAACTGCATAAATTTGCCTTGAAGAATCGCGTTATTGCATTGGATATGCGTGGACATGGACTCTCCGACAAGCCATCTACTGGTTATGACATGCCCCGCATCCAACTGGATCTGGAAACTGCACTCGACCTGTTGAAAGTATCCACGCCGATAGTTTTGGTGGGGCACTCCTTCGGCGGCGCAATTGCCACAGATTTTGTGATCAATCATCCGGGGCGGGTTGAGCGGCTGATTTTGATTGCCACTGCGGGCGAGTTCA
>JAIFKY010000168.1 GCA_020049345.1 Anaerolinea sp. | reverse complement strand
TTGACATGCAATTTGCCACCAGCAGCAAATATGTCAGCACCACCATGAACGGCGACGAGACCATGTTCGGCGTGAACTTTGCCGATGGGCGCATCAAAGGCTACGGGTTGAGTATGCGCGGCAATGACAAAACCTTCGCCGTATTGTATGTGCGCGGCGGCTCAAACTATGGGCAGAATGCTTTTGTAGATAACGGCAACGGCACCATCAGCGACAACGCGACGGGTTTGGTTTGGTCGCAAGCCGACAGCGGCGCGGGCATGAACTGGTCGGATGCGCTGGCGTATTGCGAAGGTTCCTCTGCGGCTGGCTCAGATGACTGGCGTTTGCCGAGCGCGAAGGAATTGCAAAGCATCGTGGATTACTCGCGCTCGCCTGCCACAAGCAACTCCGCGGCGATTGACCCGATTTTCAGCGTGACATCCATTACCAACGAAGCAGGCGAGACAGATTATCCATTTTATTGGAGCGGCACCACACACGCCGATTCATCTGGACGCGGCTCATTCGCGGCGTATGTCTCTTTTGGAAAAGCCCTCGGCTACATGAACTCATGGGTGGATGTGCATGGCGCGGGCGCGCAGCGCAGTGACCCGAAGACCGGCAGCGCCGCCGATTATCCTCAGGGACATGGTCCGCAAGGCGATGCCGTGCGCGTGAACAATTATGTCCGCTGTGTGCGCGGCGGCGAAGCAGCTTATGTCTCGGGTAACACTACCGTCAGCAACAGACCCAGCATGACAATTTCCGACGCAGGCGGCACAAATCTCAGCGGTGGACAGCCCGCAACCGGCGGCGTTGATCTTGCGGGTGGGCAATCCACTACCGGCGGCGTTGACCTCGCCGGTGGACAATCCACTACAACTGGCGGCGCTCCTGGCGCTGGCGGAACTCCTCCACAGCAAGCAATTGACGCCTGCGTTGGACTCACTCAAGGCGCGGCTTGTTCGATGAACACCCCGAACGGAGTCATGAGCGGCACATGCGGCACACCGCCCAATTCAAGTCAGGCGGCTTGTATGCCCGCAGGCGGACCTCCCAGTCCGTAACTCAAACAGGGACAGTCATCTGTGCAAGAAAATTGGCTGTCCCATTTTTATTCAAAAATTATTGTTAGAGGAACCCATGATGAATAAATTTACCAGTACGCTTTTTGCCACAATGACCATTATTATTACCGGATGTCAGACCCTTGCGCCGGCGCAGTTGAATATCCCGTTATCAGATGTCGGCGCAGTAGTTGAAAATGGGCTGATAAATTCCAATGTAGACACAGAGCCGCTTGACGGCAAAGGCAACAATATTGCCAACCCAACCTGGGGCAGTGTCAACGTGCAATTGCTCAGGCTCTCCCCCGCAGACTATGCCGATGGCATTAGCAGTCCGGCAGGGGCAGACCGCCCAAGCGCAAGGACGGCAAGCAATACATTTTCTGTCAGCCCGCAGGATGGCATTGCCAATGATCGCGACTTTACTGCCTTCGTTTATGCCTGGGGGCAGTTTCTGGATCATGATATTGATTTGACCGATACGGCAATCCCAAAGGAGGCATTCCCGATTGTTGTGCCAACAGGTGATTTATGGTTTGATCCAACCAGCGCTGGCGCAATGACCATTCCCATGTCGCGATCCAATTATGATCTCACAACGGGAAACTCTGCGAGTAATCCGCGCCAGCAAGTTAATTCAATCACGGCTTTTATTGACGGGTCACAAGTTTATGGCGTGGATGCCGAACGCGCCGCCGCACTGCGCGAATTTAGCGGCGGACGCATGAAAACCAGCAGTGGGAATTTACTGCCCCTCAACACGGCTGGTTTTGCCAACGCGAATGATGCGCATCGCGTGACGGACGCTGAATTGTTTTTGGCTGGCGATGTGCGCGCAAATGAAAACCCTGAATTGATCGCCTTGCAGACGCTTTTTGTCCGCGAGCATAATCGGATTGCCGCCGAAGCCGCACAAAGACATTCAGATTGGACAGATGAAGAACTTTATCAATATGCGCGCCGCGTCGTGATTGCCGAACTCCAGAAGATCACCTACGATGAATTTTTGCCAGCCATTCTTGGGGCAAATGCCATGCCCGCTTATCAGGGCTATCAGGCAGATGTAAATCCTGGAATCGCCACCGAATTTTCCACCGCCGCGTTTCGCTTTGGTCACAGCATGTTGGGCGATGACATCCAATTTTTGAACAATGAAGGCGCGGAAACCCGCGACGCAATGCTTTTGCGCGAGGCATTCTTTAATTCAACAGTGGTGGGGCAAACCGGCATTGACCCGCTTTTGAAATATCTCGCTTCTGACAATGCCCAGGAGATTGATACAAAAGTCGTTGACGATGTACGTAATTTTCTTTTCGGCGCGCCCGGACAAGGCGGGTTTGATCTCGCCTCCTTAAATATTCAACGCGGACGGGATCACGGCATTGCAGATTACAACACGGTGCGCATTGCCTACGGGCTGACCCGCATCACAAGTTTTGATCAGATTACTTCGGATAAAGCAACACAGGCTTCGCTTGCATCCACCTACGGCAACGTGGACAACATTGACCTGTGGATCGGTGGACTTGCCGAAGATCATCTGCCAAACTCCAGCCTTGGCGCCACGTTCACGGCGATCCTTGTCGATCAGTTCTCACGCCTGCGGGATGGAGATCGCTTCTGGTATCAGGCTTCCCTGTCTGACAACGCGCTGCGCGATATTCAGAACACATCGCTGGCTGATATTATCCGCCGTAATACTCAATTGACCAAACTTCAGGCGGATGTCTTTTTCTTCAACGAATCAACTGTGATGATTGAATCTGCTCCCGAAACCCAGTCGCCACAGAATCAAAATGGGCAACAGCCCCAAAACGGACAGCAGGGCAGTGGTCAACAGAATGGGCGCAAGCCTTCGCAAGCCGCGATTGACGCCTGCGCGAACCTTGCCGAAAATTCATCCTGTTCATTTATTGGTAGAAATCAAAATACGGTTAGCGGATCTTGCTCTGTACCGCCAGGTTCAAGTCAACTGGCGTGCAAGCCCGCAGGCGGATCGTCAAGACCATAATTCAAGCGGGAGTTCGGAAGTTTTACTTCCGAACTCCCGCTGTGCAATCAAAAGATCCCAAAGTTTTTCTCTTCGAGTCTTTGAGACTTCGTGCCTTTGTGGTCAAAAAGCGTTTTTTTGCCTAACAGAAGTCTATTCTACAAGAAAATCTTTGTTGAAATTTCGTTTTGATTTGCAAAAGAAATCTTTAGGGTCTCGCCTGAGTAGTTACGATTTACCAATGAGACGACCTTTATTCTTGTTTCCCTATTTTTTAACCACAAAAAATTATGCGGCGGTTTTCGTATCCAACAGTTTGATCACACCAGCCGCTGCCGTTCTTCCGCTGGCAAAACATGCGGTCAGCAAATATCCGCCGGTGGGCGCTTCCCAATCCAGCATTTCTCCCGCGCAAAAAACGCCGCGCAAATTGCGGAGCATCAAATTTTCATCCAATGCCTCAAACGTCACACCGCCCGCACTGCTGATTGCTTCATCCAGCGGATGCGCCGCGATCAACGGAATGGGCATTTGCTTGATGAAAGATGCCAGTTTTTTAACATTTGCGAAATCTTCCTTTGGCATGAACTCATGCAGCAGCCCCACCTTCACACCTTTCAATCCCACAGTCTTTTCGAGATGACTCGACATCGAGCGCGAACCGCGCGGCTTGGATAATTTTTCAACCAGCCATTCCTCTCTTCGGTCAGGCGACATATCCAGCGTAATTACCGCATTGCCCTTCGCCTCGATCTCATCGCGGATGGAAGCCGACGCCGCGTAGATCAAACTACCCTGCACGCCATCTTTTGTGACGATAAATTCTCCCTGCCGATGAAATTCACCAAACGACAGCGCCACCGATTTTAGCGGCTGACCGTCGAATCGTTCACTGAAATGCGGACTCCATTTCACATCAAATCCGCAGTTGGATGGCTTCAACGCCGCGACCTTAACCCCAGCCTGATCCAGCCATTTGACCCATGCGCCGTCCGAGCCGAGCCTTGCCCAACTGCCGCCGCCCAAAGCCAAAATCACTGCATCCGCGCGGATGGTTTTCTCGCCTTCGGGCGTTTGAAATTTCAGAGATTTATCTTCGTTCCAGCCCTGCCATTTATGACTCAGATGAAAAATAACCCCCGCCTCATCCAACCGCTTCAACCATGCCCGCAGCAGGGGACTGGTCTTCATCCCGACAGGAAACACCCGCCCCGATGTGCCGACAAAAGTTTCGATTCCAAGACCGTGCGCCCACTCGCGCAGATCATCGGGCGTGAAATCCAACAGCCATTTTTCGACTTCGTTTTTTTGCTTTCCGTACCGTGAGACAAATTTCTCGAAAGGCTCCGAGTGAGTCAGGTTTAATCCGCCCCTGCCAGCCAGTAAAAACTTGCGTCCCAACGAAGGCATGGAGTCATACACATCCACCTTCACCCCGTGCCCAATTAATACCTCTGCCGCCATCAACCCTGCAGGTCCACCGCCGATAATTACCGCTGAATTATTCATGAGGTTATTATAAGCAGTTTGTCGTTTTATGTCGTTGCGAGGCGGGCTCTTGCTCTTCCCGCCGAAGCAATCTCCCAGTTATAAGGAGGCTGCTTCGGCGAAGTACAAGTGCGCCTCGCAGCGACATTGACTACTTCAATACTGCCTGCATGGACCACGGACCCGTCCATGTGACGGTGACAGGGAGCAGTTTGCCGCGCAGGTCATCCTCTGTCTCGACGAATACGATCTTGTTGGTGGGGGTGCGTCCGCGCCAGCGGGTTTTGACTTTTTCTTCAAACAAAACTTCCACAGTTTCGCCGAGATATTTTTTGTTGATCTCCGCCAGAATGCCTTCCTGTAAATCGTCTAGCATGTGCAGGCGGCGCATTTTGTCTTCTTCGGGGATGTTATCTTCCATGTTGCGCGTGGCCACGGTTCCCGCTCTCAGCGAGTAACGTGCCAAATGGGCAACATCCAGTTTCAGGTCAGAGAGGACGCGGTAGGTTTCCATGAATTGTTCCTCGGTCTCGCCGGGGAATCCGACGATGATGTCCGTTGCAATTGAACAATCTGGAATTTGCGAGCGGATTTTCGCCACGAGGTCACTGTAATCTTGCTGCGTGTATCCGCGCTTCATGTTGGACAGCACCTGATCATCGCCTGCCTGGATGGGAAGTTCGATGTGCGGCATGACACGCGGAAGTTCGGCGATGGCTTGAATGAGATCGTCGCCAAAATAATTGGGATGTGAAGTCAGAAAGCGGATGCGCTCGATGCCTTCGACTTCGTGAATGAGGCGCAGAAGCGCGGCGAGGTTGGGTCCGTCGGGAATGTCCTTGCCGTAGCGATCCACAATTTGTCCAAGCAGGGTCACTTCTTTCACGCCCTGTCGCGCCAGCGAGCGGATTTCAGAGACCACGTCGCCAACGGGGCGCGAGCGTTCGCCGCCGCGTTTGGATGGGATGATGCAAAACGTGCAGGCGTGCGAACAGCCGTACACAATTGGCACATGCGCGCTGATCAATTTGCCTTGCTCTGCCACGGGTAGGATCAACTCGTCGTCCATCATCAGGAAGCGGCGGGTGGTTTCTGCGTTTTCCAGCGAGTGAACTTCGCCCTGCGTGAGGTGCGAGATCAACGGGCTGGGATCAGAGGGCGGCGAAAAGACATCTACAAAAGAAAGTTTCTCGCGCAGTTTTTCCGCGCCGCGCACGCCGACCATGCAACCCATCAAATTGATCACGAGGTTGGGGTTTTTCTTTTTCAGCGGCGCAAGCGAAGTGACGCGCCCGTAGGCTTTATCTTCGGCGGACTGGCGCACGACGCAGGTATTTAAAACAATGACATCCGCTTCTTCGATGGTTTCGGTCAGGGTGTAGCCAAGGTGTTCAAGCGATGAGCCGACCCGCTGCGAGTCGGCTACGTTCATTTGGCATCCTTCTGTCCAGATGTGATATTTTTTTTCCATAGGCGCGAATTATACCAAGAGCGGTCGGAATTCGATGTTTGATTTATGCTTGGTATAATCCGAACACTTATGAAAAAATCCATTCGTATTCTGGTTGCCGCGCTGGTCATCGCCGCCATGATCCTGCCGCGCATGGCAGAACTGACCAAATTCACCGCCGCCGATGAACCCTTCTGGCTGGTTGTCGGCGCAAATTATTACTACGCCCTCACGCATGGCGAATTCGAGAACACGGTTTACGAATATCATCCCGCCGTCACCACCATGTGGATCGGCGCCGCCGCCATGCTGATCTACTTCCCCGAATATCGCGGGCTGATGAACGGCTACTTTCAGCAGGAAAAAACATCCTTCGACGCCTACCTCGTTGAGCATGGCAAAGATCCGCTGGCATTGTTGTGGTGGGCGCGGCTGATCCAATTATTGCTGAACGTATTTTTATTCATCGTCGCGTTTTTTCTTTTGCGATCCCTGCTCGACGAGCAGGTCGCTTTCGCGGTTCTTCTGATCGCCTCATTTGCGCCCTATTTATTTGGGCAATCGCGGATGTTGAATCACGAATCGATGGTGGGACTCTTCTCGCTGATCGCCGTCTTGGCTCTGACCGCGCATCTTTTCCACACGCCCAAAGTTGGGTTGCTGATTCTATCGGCCTCTGCCGCCGCCCTGGCAAACCTCACCAAGTCCTCGGCGATTGTGTTATTTCCAGTAATCTCCGTCATGATTTTCGTCTGGGCAGTTTTGCAATGGCGCTCACAACCCATGTCATTGCGAGGGCGTTCTTTGCCCGAAGCAATCCCCAACATGACAGGGAGATTGCTTCGTCGGGAAGAGCATCCTCCTCGCAATGACATGATTCTTTTGGACTCGCTCAAAATATTCCTGGCTTGGATCGGTATTTTCTTTGCCGCCTATTTCATCTTCTGGCCGGGCATGTGGGTTGCGCCGGGCAAAATGCTTTACGAAGTGTA
>JAIFKY010000272.1 GCA_020049345.1 Anaerolinea sp. | reverse complement strand
CAGCATGTGCGGCGCGGACTCAAAACCGTCGTTCGTAACCACATCTTCAATCTGGATGCGGTTTGATCCGAGGGCGGTGGAAATGCGTCGCCGCAGAACCATGTTCTCGCCAAAGACTGACGCCTGACGGATTTCGCCAGTGATTTCCAATTTGTACTCATCGCCGTCCCAAAAAGTACGGTAATTCACCTGAGCGGCAGGGGAATTATTAATGCGCCCGTGCAATCCAAGTTCCGTGTCACCGTCTTTGGAGGGCAGACCATAATGATCCAACCCGCAGGTCATGAGCAATCCGCCAGAAAATGAACGCAGCCAGCCGAGTCCCTGTGGCTCGAAATAGGCAGGATGTACATCTCCAGTCGAAGAACGCCAGGCAATCGGCGTCCCTTTGAAATCACAACTGGATATATCCAAAGCGCGGTCGGCATTGACTTGAAAGCGCAGACCCGTCCCCGTCCACACATCTAACACCCGACAGCCGCGCGCCTTTCCGTCCGCTGCTTCCAACAAGCGGATGCCAGCCAACTGATCCATCTGACCGACACGGCTCAACAGTTCGGACTTGGTCCACTCACGATTGAAAAGATTAGCCATGAAATTACTCCTTTGATAATTCCCGCAGGTAATCGCCCATCAATGGCAACAGGCGTTGATAATGCTGGTAGCGGGTTTGATATTTTTCATGCAACAGCAGGTTCGGCTCGAAAGTACGCTCAAGTTTAACCATGAATTCCACGCCCTGGGTATAGTTTTCAAAAATCCCCGACCCGACTCCAGCCATGATGGCGGCGCCCAGCGCCCCAGCCTCGGTAATTACGGGTCGGGTGAAGGGTTGCCCAAAAATGTCGGCGCAGGTTTGCACCCAAACATCTGAGCGACTGCCGCCACCCACAGCGCGATAATTTTCGATTTGTATGCCAGTCGCGGGCAATGAATCGACCAATTCTTTGAGATAGAAAGCCGCGCCTTCGATTATGCCTTTGAGCACTTCGCCGCGCTTCGTTCCCACGTGCAGCCCGGCGATCAGTCCAGCCGAATCAGCAATGAACTTGGGCGGTCCAGTGGGCGAAAAATGTGGCAATACCATCACTTTGCTGGGTTCGGGTGAAATTTCATCGAAGAGCGCGGGATAAATGGAACGTCCTTCCGCTTCGGCTTGGTGATGTTCGACGGTGGCAAAGGTATCACGAAACCACTTGACCAGCGACCCGCCCTGATTGTAGATAAAACTGACAAAGCGGTCAGGGATGGCGTGATGCTCGGTATTTAGTCCACGGGCGATCATCATCTGCGGGTTGGGTTGGGCGGCGAAAACAGGTGTGATGCAATGATAAGTGCCCATGCCATAGACGGCATCGCCCGAATCGACCACACCACAGCCGACTGCGTTGGCGCATTGATCGTGCGCACCGCTGACGATGAGTACCCCGGGCGGCAATCCCAAATCAGCGGCGATGTGATCCGCAACCTTCCCGACGACCGTCCCCGATGGAACCGTGACAGGCAGTTTCGAGCGGTCAATGTCGAACTCTTTCAACAAGGTGTCCGACCAGTCGCCTTGATGGATGTCGAACAGCAGGGTGCGATTCGCCAGCGAAAAATCCACCGATGGGTCGGCGCCCAGCATGAAGGCGATGAAATTGCTCCAATGCAAAAATTTATAGGTGCGGGCATATAACTCGGGCTGATGAGTCTGTATCCACTTAATTTTGGTGAGGCTGTAATGATTGCCGAGCGTATTGCCGTTGATGGCATACAGGCGTTCGTTCGGCATAACTGCGGACAGACCATCCAGAAATTCTTCGCCGCGAATATCGAAATTCAGCAGGGATGGACCCAAAATCTGGCGATCCTCAGAAACAGCAACCACGGCTTCTCCCAGAGAAGAAACCGATAGCGCCTTGATTTCAGCTTTTGGATTGGCGACTGTTACCGAGCGGATGGCTGCTTTCACAGCTTCCCAAATGGCTGCGGCGTCCAACTCTGCCCACCCCGCTTGAGGGCTTTGGGGATCGTATTCACGATAGGCAGAAGCCAGCATCTTGCCATGCAGCGAGAACAAAGCCACCTTGCAGCCAGTCGTGCCGACATCGATCCCAAGCAGGTTCACGGCGACACCTGCGCAAGCAACGGTTGAATATCCTTCAAGCCAAAGTATTCGCCAATTAGCTGACAGGTGCGCTGATAAACCGCATCCTGCGCGGCGGATACTTTGCTTGTCGATTGCAGGGTGGACTCATACGCCTGACGGATTTCAGTGGCGATATTGATTTTGGCGATTCCTTTTTTGAAGGAAGCCAGCACATATTCCTGGGGGATTCCCGAACCACCATGCAAAACCAGCGGAATGAGAACAGCCTGGGAGAGTTTTTCCAGATGCGCCAAGTCCAAACGGGCGGCAACTTTCTTTTGATCTTTGTAACCTTCCGAAACAGCGCCGTGGATATTCCCGATGGCAACAGAAAGCCAATCGCAGCCAGATTCAGTTACAAAGCGACTTGCTTCATCCACTTTTGTAAATCCCCGTCCTGAGGCGAATAACTCATCATACGATGGCAGCGGACCTGCTTCATGCCCAAGCACGGCGCCAAGTTCGGCTTCACATGGGACTCCTGCTTTGTGGGCTACTTCTGCCACGCGGCGGGTCGCGGCGATATTTTCATCCAGCGCCAAACGCGAAGCATCCACCATCACCGAATGATAGCCAAGGTCGATGGCTTGTTGGATGATTTTGAGATAATCAACCTGCTGACCGTCTTCGTCAATTGCAGGGACATGATCGAGATGCAGTCGTATATGATCTGGAACCTGCCAGCGGAAAAATTCCCTGGCGATCACATCTGGTCCGCCAGCTTCAAACTTGATCCATTCGAGGCGCGCTGTTTCGATCAAGGCAAAACTGTTTTGGTCAACCACCGCCCGCACAACTGGTTCAAGCATGGGCAGGTAGGGGATATTGAAGGCTGGAATCGCCACCCCGGCTTTCATCGCATTCTGGACAATGACCTTAAGTTCAGGCATGGGTTACTCCGCTTGCGGGACAGATATTTCAAAGCCGAGATATTTTTCCAGAGCCTCTTTCAGCGGAGCGACATGCTTGCCCGGGGTAACACCGACATGATGACGATAACCATTCATGCCGACATGCAGCAGCACATCCTGCAACTTGTCAATCTCAGCCACGCCAGCAGCGCCGAAGAAATTCGCTGGGATCGGGTCTTCGGTGAAACGACCATCCCCGAGGAAGATTTTGACTTTGCCCGAATCAGTCATCATGCTGCCGAAGGTCAAATCGGTGGGAGCAATCCGCCCGACGACACAGCCGAAGCTGTTATTTTCGCCGACAGAATTCGCCAGAATCAGATGATCTGAAACCTGACCTTTGTCAGTCATCAACTCACGCGGAACAGGTCCGCAGTGGAACAGGATGCACTTATCATCCTCTTCCCCATAATTGTTGTTCCAGTCCAATACGGTGGCGGGGCGACCCGAAGCGAACGATAAAGCCGCCATGATCACCGCATTGTAAACATCCACTTCACAGGCGGCGATGGTGCCAGTATTGTTGAGGAGTCCCAGCAGCACACAGGGTGAAATCCCCAGTTGCTGTTGCAGTTCAATCCAACAGCGGATGGCAATCGCATCCATTTGGTTTTCGACGATCAGTTCATCCAGAACCACGCCCAGGCGGGTGATGTTATCCAGTGCGGCATCGGGGACGCCATCCCAAGCAGTGTAATTTTTCAAGACTTCCAGTTTTTCTTTGTAGGCACTGCCCTCTGCGGATAAAGATTTGACGCGGGCAATCACGCTGGAAAGGTCGAAGGTTTCAACCGTGACACCCATACGCTGCAAGGCAACCTCGTCATAGCGGACTGTTTTGAACGCCGAAGTACGAGCGCCAACTGCCCCCACAACCAGACGACGAAAGCCTTTGACTACACGACAGACCCGATCAAAATGATCGAGGTTGGCATTGAAGCGCTCGCTGGCTGGGTTAACGACATGTGGTTTTAGGGCGGTAAATTTTATGTTGTGCTGGTAAAACACATCCATGACTGAAAACTTGCCGCAAAAGGCATCCCGCCGCAGGGCTGGTCCCATGCGATCAAAGTCATCGGGATAGGCTTGGACAAGGATGGGGACGCCGGCTTCCTTGAGAGCCGCCACCGCCCCATTTTCATCGCCAAAGTTCGGCAGGCTTAAAATCACGCCATCGTATTTCCCTTTGTTTTGTTGCAGGAAATTGGCAAAAATCTGACCTTCCTGCGGTGTTTCGACCGCACCGTAACGGGTGGCGTCTGCGTCCAGCATGATGACCTCATGCCCTGCGGCTTTGAGAATGCGGGGAAGTTCGTCACGCGCCTCGGCTTGCAACGAAGCCGGAAAGAAACCACGGTTGCCGAAAAAGACTGCAAATCTGGACTTTTTTGTCATGATGTTTTCTCCTAAAAATATTCCTGGGATGGCTGTAACGCCATTTAAAGGGTCTTTTGATGGAAAAATCCGCATTAAAACGTTTTAACAGATACTTTGGTTTATAAATTAAAACGTTATAATTTGTCAAGTGACTTTTTGCATCTTTTTTGAAAAACGGAGATTTTTATGAAAACCACTGTTCAAGATGTTGCCCGGCGCGCAGGGGTCTCTGCGGGAACGGTATCCAACGCCCTGACAGGCAAGCGTCATGTGGCAGAAGCAACGCATCGGCGGATTTTGGACGCGATGGAAGAACTGGGTTACCAGCCCAACCTGATGGCGCGTGGTTTGGTCAATCAGCGCAGCCACGTGCTTTCGATTGTCATCAAAGAATTCAGCGACCTCGGCTATTATGGATACTCGTCCGTGCTGACCGGGATTCAACGCAAAGCGAATCAACTGGGATACTCGATCATGCTCCACTTTGTCGATGGTCCATCGGAAGAGGAAATTTTCGCCACCCTGAATCAGGTCAGCGCCCATCGGGCTGATGGGGTGCTTTGGGTGATCCACGAAATCGAAGGCAACCGAAACTGGGTGCGGGATATTCACCCGGAAAAGTATCCCCCGATTGTTTTTCTGCACATGCATCCCGACCCAGCGCTGAGCGTGGTTTCAATTGACAACCAGGCAGGGGCAAACATGGCGGTATCGCACCTGATTGAGCAGGGCTGCCGCACCATTGGCATTATCACCGGTCCCTTGGATTGGTGGGAATCACAAGCCCGCCTGGCTGGCTGGAAGAATGCCTTGCAACAGGCAGGCTTGGATGCAGATTCCTCGCTGGTGGTGGAAGGCGACTGGCTGGCTGACAGCGGCAAAACAGGTATGGAAACATTACTCGATCGACGACCTGATCTGGATGCGGTCTTTGCCTCCAACGATAGAATGGCTTTGGGAGCGCTCCATACCGCCCGTCGGCGTGGACTATCGATCCCCGAAGATTTGCTGCTCGTTGGATATGACAACACACCAGAGGGAGCCTCCTATTGGCCGCCGCTGACTTCCGTGCGGCAGGGGTTGTTACAGTCTGGGCAAATTGCGGTTGAGGATCTGCATCAAAGAATTGAAAGTGAAATTAACGAACAAACCGCCCCACGCCAACATATCATTCAACCTGAATTGATTATCCGTCAAAGTTCAATGCGAAGTAGGTAAATCAGCCTATCTTCCTCTCATTTTCCTCTTGACTTTCCGCGTTCACCGTTGTAAAATCTTATTAATCTGATTAATCGGATAACTACGATGATAGTACGTGAACGCGTCTCCCCTAAAATCTCTGAATTCCTACGCTATCTTGCTTCGCACCCCGAAGCAGAAAGCAGCCTGCCCACTTTGAATCAATTAAGCCAGGAAATTGGCATTAGTGTGGCTGGGTTGCGTGAGCAACTTGAAGTGGCGCGCGCGCTTGGGTTGGTTGATGTCCGCCCGCGCACAGGAACAAAACGTCTGCCCTATTCTTTTGCGCCTGCTGTAAAACAAAGCCTGATGTATGCGCTGGCGCTTAATCAAAGTCATTTTCAAAAATATTCCGAATTACGCACACATATTGAAAACGCATATTGGGATGAAGCGGTTTCACTACTTACCGAAGAAGACAAAAACGAATTACAAAACATCATCGCCCATGCGTTTGAGAAATTGCGCGGCAGCCCGGTTCAAGTTCCGCACGAGGAACACCGTAAATTACATTTATTAATTTACAGCCGTCTCAATAACCCATTTGTAACGGGTCTGCTGGAAGGCTATTGGGAAGCCTACGAATCGGTGGGATTGAACATGTACGCTGGCGGCATGGATTATCTTGAAGAAGTATGGGGGTACCACAAAACAATGGTCGAAAGTATTTGCAATGGAAATTATGCGGCTGGGCGTAAAGCGCTGGTCACACATATAGACCTGTTCGCGCATCGGCCGCTATAAACCAAAGGAGTCACATGAACAAGATCATCAACGATTTTTCAATCACAGTTGGCACAGTGAATGGATCGGGCAGTTCCACCGCCAACAACACCATCCTGCGCACCATCTTTAAGATGGGCGTCCCTGTTTCGGGAAAAAACCTCTTCCCATCCAATATTCAGGGACTGCCGACCTGGTACACCATCCGCGCCAACAAGGATGGATTTATTGCCCACCACGAACATCGCGATATTGTGATTGCGATGAACCCCGCCTCATTTGCACGCGACCTGGAATCGGTCATCCCCGGCGGGGCATTTTTCTACGCTGACGATATTAAGCAACCTGTCACCCGCACCGACATTGCGATCTACCCCATGCCGATCAAAGCCATCATCCGCAGCGACGCGACCATCCCGACAAGTTTCCGCGATCTTGTCAGCAACATGATCTATGTTGGCATTCTGGCACAAATGATCAACCTGGATATGGATAAAATTCTCGCCGCGTTGACTTTTCACTTCAAAGGCAAACAAAAGCCAATTGACATGAACTTCAACGCGCTTAAGGCTGGCGCCGAATGGGCAAAAGCCAACCTTGAAAAGA
>JAIFKY010000268.1 GCA_020049345.1 Anaerolinea sp. | reverse complement strand
GGGGTTGTGCCAAAATCCTTCCAGCCGCTGGCGTAGTAATCGGCTTTGGCGGTCAGGTCAGTATCACCCGCCGCGTTGAGCAGTTGGACAGTTACCAGTTTGGTTTTGAAAATGACCAACGGATCATCGGCCACATTTTGATTCTTCTGGATGCTGGCGCCGCCGTAAGTGACTCGGAATGGGTAGGTTGTTGGCAGTAGTTCAAGCGTTCCTGTGGTTGTGCCAAAATCCTTCCAGCCGCTGGCGTAGTAATCGGCATCGGCGGTCAGTTCAGTTGTGCCTGCCGCGTTGAGCAGTTGGACAGTTACTAGTTTGGTCTGGAATTTAACGTTTGGGTCACTGGCAACATTTTGATTTTTTTGGATGCTTGCGCCGCCGTAGGATACTCTAAACGGATAAGTCGTGGGCAGGAGTTCCATCGTTGCGGGAGTCTTGCCGCCGCCAAAGGTTTTCCAGCCGCCGGCATAATAGTCGGCTCCAGCATCTGCAATCGGGGCGTCAAGTGAATTGAGCAGGGTAAAGGTTACTGGAACCGTGCTAAATTCCACAACGGAATTGGTTGCCACATCCTGATTCTTCTGAAGGCTTGCGCCGCCGTAGGAAACTCTGAACGGATACGTGGCAGGGAGCAGTTCCATGCTGGTGGTGGTTGTTCCGCCGCCAAAGGTTTTCCAGCCGCCCGCATAGTATTCCGCGCCGCCCGCCAGTTCGGTCCCGGTTGAATTCAACAGTTTCATTGTGACGGCTTTGGTCTGGAATGTCACAATTGAATCCGTCGCAATATTTTGGGATTTCTGAACGCGCGCGCCGGCGTAGTCAACTGCAAAGGTCACATTTCCTTTCAGTCCGGGGATGGCAACCGGCAGAATCCCATTGGCGTCAGTCGTGCCGGGGATATCCTTCCAACTACCGTCATAGTATTTTGCTGTTGCGCCAGCAATGCCGCCGCCCGTGCTATTAATAAACTTGACGGTTGCAACACTGGCTGTGTAATTACAACCACTCCACGAAAGGTCAAGCAGACCGCCTTCCGGGCTTTGGAAGTGGAATTTGTACGGTCCGCCGGGCAGCAGGTTCATGGAAGGTTTGGTAAACCAGGCGTTTTGTCCCGCCGCTCCACCATAGGAAATCTGTCCTGCATATTGAAGGGCGACCTTGGTGGTATTCCACACGACTGGGGAAGCAGCAGGCAGAGTGACGTTCAGTTTTGACTCTGCTGTGCCCTGATATTGCATCTCGAATGAATATGTGCCTGGGAAGAATTCCGCAGTGGTGTCACCGCCGGCATTGGTATTTCCGCCGGGGAACCATGAGGTGGTGTAGGCGCTGCCATTTCCGTAGCGCACAGCCCCGTTCGCCAATCCGGTTCCGTCACAAGTTTGCAGGCGCATATTGACGAGATTGGTTTGGAACTCGAACACCGCGTTGGTTGAGACATCCTGAGTCTTGACCTGGGTGGTGCCGTTGTAACTCATCTCGTAAGACATTGTGGTGGGCGCACTGGATACATCGCGCATTTCAACCAATAAACCACTTGCATCGGTCGATCCAGCCACATGCCATGTGGAGAAGTTGGTTCCATATCCGCCGCGCGCCGTGCCGCCCGCAAGCGGTAGACCGCTGTGATCCTTGAGTTTGAGTAAATTCACGGCTTTGCTCATCGAACAGCCGCTAATCTCAATCGGCGTCACAACGCCGTTTATCTTGAAGGTCTGTGTGCTGGCAAACATTTCCATCGTAGGCTTGGCAAAGGTGTACCAGCCGCCGTTGGCGCTGCCATAGAGAATTTGTCCGCTGGAGTAAAGCGAAACTGCCGTGGTCTTGAAAGTGACCAGCGGATCGGCTTGCCCTGCGACGGTGAGCGTCTGGTGCGTGGAGGAGGTATGGTTTGTCCCCGCGTAGAACGTCCGCTCGTAGCCGGGGAACAGTTCCTTCGAGACCAGTCCGTCGCTGCCGGTGGTGCCGAAATTCAAAAATCCGCCATTGACACTACCGTAGGTGACAACCGCGCCTTGAAGCGCCACGCCGGGGCAGGTTTCTACTTTAACCTTGACCGGAACGGTTTGGAAAGTTACTGTGTCATTGCCATCGTAAACCAGACTTTGTTGGAGTGACGTTGATGCGTTGTATTGTGCATAGAAATGGTAGGTTGTGCCAACTGTCAAACCTGTATTGCTGACTGTACCATCTGCGCTGGTGGAGCCAAAAGTCTGCCAGCCGGCATTGGGGCTGCCGACCGCGTAGATGATTGACGCGCCTTGGATGGGGTTGCCCTGACTGTCTTTCACTTCCACTGTCAGCAATGGCGTGATCGGTGTGCAGGCATCTCCCACGCCGTTCCCATCAGTATCTGCCTGATCGGGATTTGAGACTGCGGGGCAGTTATCTGTGGCATCTGGTACGCCGTCCGAATCAGCATCCGGAGGAGGTAGTTCTTCGATTTCAAAGCGGACAGTCGGAACATAACCCGCCCAGTTTGTGTCACGTCGGAAGGTACCGCCTGCTCCTCCATCTGAGTACGAGCTTGCAGTACTGGTATTCCAGAATATCGCGTCCGGCTCTACATCCGTACCTGCGCTTGGGCCTGTGGTTGTATTCAACCCAACGTTCAAGGATTCGTACGGTCCAGGCTGACCAATAGGCTGAATTCCCCAGGTATTTGTGTTATAGGCAACACCGTAAATGATTTCATCAGGCAGTGTGATGTTTTTCCCTGCGAAATCAAAGACAATATTGAAGGCGTACCCGTTGTAGCAATTCCCATTACTGGCTTTCCAAGCCGTGCCGCAATCTGGGCTGGCTTCGGGGCGCCAGGGAATCAGGAAATCCTGGGTAAGGGAAGTAATCAAACTTCCCAAGGCTGGGTCTGCGCCGTCTTTGTTGACTTCGTAAATATTAAGTGTGATCGGGTGGGTAAACCCTGCCGCATCCATTGTAGGATAGGTGGAATTTAATGCCCAATTGCTCATCGCCACTGTTACGCTAGACAGTGAACGGCCTGTCCCAGCGAAACTAATGTGATCGCCAAATTCAGCAGTTTGAGTGGCTTGATAGCCTAAACTAACCACGTTAGGCGGCAACGGATCAGGGATGTTGTTGAAGACAGCCGTGCTGGTTGCTGTTGCGCTTTGTATGGGCAAAGCGGCCAGCATCAACAAAAATATAATTGTCATGCCAAAACATTTGAGTTTTTTCATTTTTTTTCCTTTTTAAAGATCATAGAAATTACTCACAAATGGAATGTATGGTCAAAAAAACTACCCTTTCTTGTTCAATGTTCGCCTCCTCTTGTCTAAATGAAACTAAAAAACCGGCCGCATGGGCCGGTTTCGCTATTCGCTCCCCAAAGACCTGTTCACTAATCGTGTTGATTAGATGAACAAGCGACCAAATAAAGTCCTTGGATCTTTGCTTCCAAAAAGCACAAAATATTAAGTTGTCACTTCTTTACCGTACAACTACAAAATTGATGTCATTGCGAGTTGCGCCTTTGCTCTTTCCTGGCGTGCCTGCCAGAGCAGGTGTGTCGGCGTGACAATCTTCTTTTGAGAGATATTTCGTATAAAGGGTATTCCTGCTTAAAAAACAAAAACCGACCACCCGGGCCGGTTTCGCTATTTGCTCCCCAAAGACTGTTCCCCAAGGGGGAAAAGCGACCAATTACGGTCTTTGGTTCAACACTTCCACCTTTCATTATCGTAAGGTTTGGTATTGTTTTCAAGTGACAAATGTCACAATGTTAGGGCGTATCGCTGTTTTTAGATGGCAAAATCTCCGCCATGCCAAATTCCATGATCGGAGACGTGCAAAGCAGGCGAAACAGTGGTGTGACCATCCAGCCGCTTTTCAAGTTTTTCGACGTGCGCCACCAAGGCAGACAGCGTATCGCCAATCGTGTCGGGGAGCAGACCGTGTTCAAGGTCGGGCGTGTTGCTGGTGATTTTATCCTGACTGCGGACAACAATTTGCCCAGGCACGCCGATGATGACCGAATTGGGTGGCGACGGTTTGACCACCACGGCATTCGCGCCAATGCGGCTGTGCGCGCCAATGATAATATCTCCCAGCACCTTTGCACCCGCGCCAATCACCACATGGTCTTCGATGGTGGGATGCCGCTTGACCTTATTCAAATTGGTGCCGCCCAACGTTACGCCGTGATACAGGGTGACGTTGTTGCCGATTTCAGCCGTTTCGCCGATGACCACGCCCATGCCATGATCAATGAAAAAATTATGTCCGATGGTTGCGCCGGGGTGAATTTCAATGCCAGTCAGCCAGCGGGCAGTTTGCGAAAGCCAGCGGGCAAGCAATTTGAATCCGCTCTTCCAAAGTTTGTGGGTGATGCGATGTGTCCACACAGCGTGCAAGCCCGGGTAGCACAGCATCACTTCAAAAACATTGCGGGCGGCAGGGTCGCGGTCTAAAACAGATTGAACATCTTCGTGAATAGTCTTGAACATTTCTTCTCACTTTTACAAAAAAAATCTTTCACCACAGAGACCACAAAGAACACTGAGAGTTTCGAAAAAATCCCTGTGAACTTTGTGTCCTCTGTGGTTAATTCCTTTACTACTCCGCCAAGTCGGCGAACAAGGGCGTGGATAAATAGCGTTCGCCAAAAGATGGGATGATAACGACAATGATCTTGCCGGCATTCTCGGCACGGTTGGCAACCTGCAAAGCCGCCCACGTTGCCGCACCCGATGAAATACCCACCAGCAGACCTTCTTCCCGCGCCATGCGTCGGGCGGTGGTGAAGGCATCATCATTCTTCACACGGATCACTTCATCATAGATTTTGGTGTTCAGCACATCAGGCACAAAGCCCGCGCCAATGCCCTGAATGGGATGCGGCCCTTTTGCGCCGCCAGATAAAACAGGAGAAGCATCTGGCTCAACGGCAATGGCTTTGAAAGACGGCTTGCGAGATTTGAGAACCTCACTCGTGCCTGTGATGGTTCCGCCTGTGCCAACGCCGGAAACCAAAAAGTCCACTTTGCCGTCGGTGTCGCGCCAAATTTCCTCGGCGGTTGTCTTGCGATGAATTTCAGGATTGGCCAAATTTTTGAACTGCTGAGGCAGAAAATACTTCGGGTCAGAAGCGGCGAGTTCCTCAGCCCTGCGGATTGCGCCGCCCATGCCTTCGGGTCCGGGAGTCAAAATCAATTCTGCGCCGTAAGCCCGAAGCAACATGCGGCGTTCCTTGCTCATGGTTTCGGGCATGGTCAGGACAATTTTATATCCGCGCGCGGCGGCTACCATTGCCAGCGCAATGCCTGTGTTGCCGCTGGTCGGCTCGACGATGACGGTGTCTTTATTAATCAAGCCAGCCTTTTCGCCTGCATCAATCATCGCCGCGCCAATGCGGTCTTTGACCGAATGAGCCGGATTGTAAAATTCCAATTTTGCGAACACTTCAGCCTGCGCCCCTTCGGTGACGCGGTTCAGGCGGACAAGCGGAGTGTTGCCAATCAATTCTGTGACGTTATTTGCGACTTTCATGTTACTCTCCTGTATATAAAGTTGGGTTGGGATTTAAATAAATAAAACGGCTGTATGCAACCGAAAAATATTTTCGGTAAACGCAAACGGTGGACGCAATTCAAGCCGCAATCAGCGACTTTGGAATTTGCGGGGTTCAGACCCACCGTCTACGGCAGACAGCCGTTCATCTCTTGGTGAAGAGGCGGTGGTTAGAAGCCCCGCCGTGTACAGATGCAGTTCAAAGTTATTTTCATCATACTTCCTTGGATATTTCGAATGGGCAATATCTTACCTGATAAATCGCGAAAGTGCAATTTCAAAACAGGAACTTCCCAAACTTCAAATTCGTCTTACAATTGTCAAACAAGCAAGACCCCAACGGGTTCTTTTTTAAGAGGCAGGTAAAATGGAAAACAAAAAACAACTTCTGCGCGCGCTCGGTATTTTTGCAATCATTGTTGGAATTGCGCTGGCGCTCGCGCTTTCAAAAAATATTTTTTCAGGAAATCAGTTTCTCGACAGCGAATCGCAGCCAGCGGGACCGCGTGTAATTTCGCAAAATCCAATGGATGGGCAACGGCTGGATTTATCTGCCCCGATTGAGATTGAATTTGACCGCGATATGGAACCAACCAAAACAGGCGATGCCTTCTCGCTGCTTGCCAACGGGGTGGCGGTTCCTGGTCAACTGGCATGGGTCAACGCCCGAACATTGACCTTTACACCAGACGCGCCCCTTGATCCCGGCACGGTTTACATCGCAACATTCTCCACCACCGCCGCCGCAAAAGACGGAACATCTCCGCAGGAAATAATTGAAATTGAATTCAAGACCATGGAATCTCTGGCAGTCGCACAAGTATTTCCCGCCGCAGACACGCAGGAAGTGGATTTGAACACCAGCATCACGGTTATCTTTAATCATCCCGTTGTGCCTGTGACAATTGTAGAAGAACAAAGCAAACTTCCACAGCCGCTAAAATTCAGCCCCGAAGTCAAAGGCAAAGGTGAATGGGTAAACTCGTCGGTGTATGTCTTTCAGCCAGATGAAATTTTGTTGAGCGGAACCAATTATCAGGTTCGTGTGGATGCGGGCATCAAAGACACACTGGGCAACGCATTAGACGATTCATTCAGTTGGCAGTTCGATACGCGCGCGCCCGGCATCTATAATTTTTCGTTGCAAGGCGGGGCGGAGAATCCAACCGAAGAAGTAAAAGACATTCCGCTCGATCAAACGTTTATCGTGACCTTCCTGCAACCGATGGACGCCAAAAGTGTGGAAAATGCGGTAACGTTGATCAACCGCGAAACACAGCAAGCCTTCCCTGTGAAGTTCTCATGGGATGAAACTTTCACAACCCTGACCGTTGAACCAAATGGAAATTTCAAGATCGCCAGTTACTACGAATTGACGCTTGCAAATAGCGCGCAGGCGAGCGATGGCGGCAAACTCAAGGAAGGGTTGGTGGTTCAAGTTGCCACAGTGTCACTGCCTCGCTTGCAAATAGCGCGCAGGCGAGCGATGGCGGCAAACTCAAGGAAGGGTTGGTGGTTCAAGTTGCCACAGTGTCACTGCCTTCGATTGTGGATGTATTTCCTGCTGCCAATTCAGAGGGCGAATTTACCCCAATGATGAGAATCTCTTTTTCATCGCTTATGGATCCTGAGAGTATGAAAGGTAGAGTAATTATTTCGCCCGCTATACCCGGTAATTCGGATGGGAATTATAGTGTGGCCGCTCAGAGTTTATTTATCCACGGACTTGAACCCGCAACAGATTACGTGGTGCGGATTCTGCCCGGCATGAAAGACCCGTACGGCAACACGATCAAAGATGAAATTTCCTATACTTTCAAGAATGGAGATTATTCCCCATACGTGCGGCTTGCCATGCCGTGGACTCCGCTGGTGTATCGCGCAGGTGGACCGCAGGAAGTTTATTTTGAGCACTTGAATATTGACGAAGCAATGGTATCCATTTACCCAATTACACCCGAAGAGTTTTATCAATTGAGTTCGGGCAATCTTTCAACAACAGAATTCAATCCGCAGCAAGAGGCGGTGCGTGAATGGACGGTCAGCGCAGGCGGGCAAAAAAATATTTTACAGCGCGAACATTTCCTGTTTGACGAAGGCGGAAAACCGCTTGAAACGGGAATGTATTTCATCGGGTTGAAAAGCCAGCCTTTCGCTTACGAAACCAATTTTTATCAAGGCAACCTGTTCATGGTGGCGACAGATAACATCACCTTCAAGGCAACGCCAACCGAAGGACTTGCCTGGGTGACAGACCTCGAAAGTGGGGCGCCGCAAAAGGATGTGCAGGTCACTTTTTACAGTGACACATTCGTTGAAATCAACAAAGTCACCACCAATAAGGACGGGTTGGCTTATGCTGAAAACATCAAGTCAGCAAATTATGCGCTCGCGCAGAGTGATGGGCGCTACGCCTTCACCGCGCTGTATTGGGGCAGTGACGTTTCCGCTGGCGACTTTGGTATCTATAATAATTATTACAGCGGCACGGAAAGTTTGTTCGGCTACATGTATACGGATAGACCTATCTACCGCCCTAATCAGGATGTTTTCTTCAAAGGCATCTTGCGAACAAATGACGACTTGCACTACCGCCTGCCCAACGAAAAACAGATCTACGTGGTCGTAGAGCAGTGGGGGCAAAGAATTTTCGCAGATTATGTGTCAGTTAACGAACAGGGCAGTTTCAGCGGAAAAGTGAAACTCGCGCAGGATGTATCTCTGGGTTCGTACAGTATTTATGCGTACAAATCCGATGCTGCTGATGAGTACCCGATCAGCGCGGTTGGATTTGAAGTTGCAGAATATAAAAAGCCCCAGTTTGAAGTGAGCGCCGCGCCTGATAAATTTGCCATTCTCGCCGGTGGAACAGTCAATTTTGGGTTGGACGCCGAATACTATTCTGGCGGCGTTTTGAAAAATGCTCAAGCTGATTGGTTTATCGAATCTTCAACCTACTATTTCACACCCGTTTCCAAGTACAGCCAGTTTAGTTTTATGGATTGGGATCGTGATGTTTATTGGTCGCCTAATCAAAGCACGAACAACAACACAGTCGATCAAGGCGACGGCGTGACAGATGAAAACGGTCACCTTGAAATTAGACAAACCTTTGGCTCCAACAAAAACAACGTCAGCCAGCAAATGAGTTTGTACGCCAACGTAACCGATGTGGCGGGTAACACCGTCAGTGGCGGCACAGGCGTGGTTGTGCATCAAAGCGAATATTATGCAGGCATCCGCTCAGAAAAGTATGTCGGCAAACAAGGCGAGCCGCAACCCTTCAGCGCTGTTGTGCTTGATTGGGACTCTCAACCCATTGCTGGGCAAAAGATCACAATCAACTTTGTAGAGCGGCAGTGGTTCAGCGTGCAGAAAAAAGATGATCAAGGACAACTGACTTGGGAAACATCCGTGAAGGAAATTCCTGTCAGTAAACTGGACGCAGTCACAGGCGCGGACGGAATCGCGCTGGTGGAATTCATCCCGCCGAAGGGCGGAGTGTACAAAGCGCTTGTCACCGTCAGCGACTCGAAGGGAAACACGCATCAAGCCTCGACCTATATCTGGGTTGCCAGCGATGGAGATGTTTCGTGGCGACAGACCAACGACCGCGCCTTCAGCCTGATCGCAGACAAGGATATGTATCAGCCTGGCGACACCGCTGAGATTTTGATCGCGCAACCCTTCAAGGGAAAAGTGTACGCGCTCGTTACCTATGAACGCGGACATATCTACAGGCAGGAAGTGGTATTGCTCGAAGGCAGCAGCGCCATTTACAAATTACCAATCACCGACGAGATGGCTCCGATTGCGTACGTTTCCGTTACCGTCATCAGCGGCGCGGAAAGTACCGGCGCGCCTGATTTCAAGATCGGCATGGCGAAAATCAATATTGATACGAAACAAAAGACACTCAACGTTTCGGTTACCACCGATAAAGAAACTGCGGGACCCGGCGATGAGGTCACTTACACAATTGAGACCAAAGATATTAATGGCAAACCCGTCTTTGCGGATGTTTCGCTCGCCGTGGTGGATAAAGCCGTGCTGGCATTGGTTCCCTCAAA
>JAIFKY010000138.1 GCA_020049345.1 Anaerolinea sp. | reverse complement strand
TTTTTGTACACGGCGCAGGGGGCAGGCGCATTAATCGCGGCCTTCTCGATTGCCATGAATAACAGCGCGCGGCGGCGCGGATTGCGTCTCATTTTGGGAGAAGCCGCTTTCATTCTCGGCATGATCGCCATTCCCTTCTCGCGCTCATTATCGTCCACCATGATCGTCATCGCATTAATGGGCTGGGGGTCTGTGACACAACTCGCCACCATGAACACGCTCATCCAATTACAAGTGCCTGATAATTTACGCGGGCGGGTGTTCAGTATCTATCTCTGGGCTTTGCAAGGCATCACGCCATTCGGCAGTTTGCTAATCGGGTGGATGACACAGGAATTTACGCTCTCCACCACTGCCCAGTTATGCGGATTATTCTCGCTGGTGGTTATTGGCGGAATCCAACTCTTTCGCCCCATTGTGCGACAGGGATCGACAGCGGGTTAACGCAGGATTAGCGTTTGGCTGGCAACTTGACTTTGATTTTTTGACCGTGTTATGATGAACAATATGCAAAATAATTTCAACGAAACAATACCCGATTCTACTGAATCAGATAAAAACAAGGGGCAGGCATCAAGAAAACCTGGTTTGATTGCGCACTGGATGAACAATCTGGTGCAAATGGGGCTGGGAGAATCTCTATTACGAATTGGAACAAACCTATTTTCAATTGTTGCGATCATCGTTGTGATTGTGCTGGCGCAAGCCTATTACCGTCAGACGCCGAGATCACTTTCAGTAAACAGCAACCAAGATTCAGGCTCCGTCGCAACCGCCGCAGTGGAGATCAATTCGATGCCCGCGTTGGATATTCCGATCATCTCAGGCATTTCGCGCGCGGCTCAACTCCATACGAATGTGCCTTCGCGCCCGCGTCAGGAAATTTCAATGTATACCGTGCAGGATGGGGATACGGTTTTTGGCATCGCAGAAAAATTTGGGCTTGAGCCTGAAACCATATTATTCGGCAATTACAACATTCTGGTAGATGATCCACATTCCTTGAAACCCGGACAGGATTTGACCATCCTTCCTGTTAATGGAGTGTACTGGGAATGGCTGGGCGGCATTCCCTTTGGCGATTGGGCAAAGTTTTATCATGTGACCGCAGCTGACATTATCGAATTTCCCGGTAATCATATTGACGCCAACACAGTTGGCGATTTCGAGAATGCAAATATAAAAACAGGAACATGGCTGATCATTCCTGGCGGCTCACGAGAATTCACAACCTGGTACGCGCCAGTTGGCGTAACGCGTGAAAACCCGTCTACGGCACGAGTTATGGGACAAGGCGCGTGTGAGGCGGTCAGCGGCGGCGCAGTGGGGTATGGCACGTATGTCTACCCGACCAACAAGCATTATCTTTCAGGGTTCGATTATTCCGAGAAAACAAATCATCGCGGCATTGATCTGGCGGGGAGTGAAGGCGAAGGTGTGTACGCAACAGACGCCGGCGTGATCGTGTATTCTGGCTGGAACGATTATGGCTATGGCAACATGGTCATGGTAGATCACGGAAATGGCTTTCAGTCGCTGTACGCCCATTTGAGCGCAATCTATCGCGGATGTGGTCAAAGTGTTGGACAAGGCGAAGGGATCGGCGCAGTAGGCACTACGGGGCGTTCATCGGGACCGCATTTGCATTTTGAAATTATGACTTCAACCTGGAAAGTGAATCCGTGGGATTATTTACCGCCGCCTTAAATGACTTGCCAAACTATGAAGCCTATACTATAATCCGCGTCGCTTCACTGGAAACAAGGTCTCATAGTTCAGTTGGTTAGAACATTCGGTTCACATCCGAAAGGTCACTGGTTCGAGCCCAGTTGAGACCACAAAAAAGCCACCCGCTAAAACGCGGGTGGCTTTTTGATTCTGTAAAACTTGAAATCTTTATGCCGTTTCCTGCTCGGCTTTACGCATGGAATTAAATGATGCAATTGCCACTTCAATCATGGAGTGGTCAGGGGTGCGGGTGGTGAGGTGTTGCAAAGCCAAATTAGGCTTAATTAACAGTTGAACAAATGCGCTGTCCAAATGATTGGCTGTCCATCGAATATATTCGATGGCGATACCTGCCAGAATGGGAATAAACAACACGCGCGTAACAAGCCGCCACAAAATGGACATGGGACCCAATGCGGTGAAAATGATAATGGAAAGAAGTACCAACGTGAGCAGGAACGCGGTTCCGCAGCGTGTATGTTCAATTGGATAACTCGCCACAACTTCAGGAGTCAACTCTGCGCCGGCTTCAAAGGCGTTGATGGTTTTATGCTCTGCCCCGTGATACATAAAAAGTCGCTTGACATCAGGCATGAAACTGATGCCCCAAATATAGCCAACCAGAAACAGCAGGCGAAGAAGTCCTTCAACCAGGTTGTTGAGCCATGAACTCCAGCCGAGATAATGCTCGGCTAATCCGCCAATGCCGGCGGGAAGCAAAAAGAAGAGACCAACGCCGAGGGTTAGTGACAGCCCCAGGGTTAGGTAAAGAGCCGGACCTTCCAGTTTTTCATCTTCGCCTGTTTGGGTGTTCGCAGAAATCGTGAGGGCGCTCATGCCTAATCCGAGGGCATCCCATAAAAGAATGGAGCCGCGCAAAAATGGGATTTTGGTAATGCCTGAGCGATAAACGTTCGCGAGTTTTTCGGTATGAATTGCAATCGTGCCATCGGGCGCGCGCATGGCTATGGCATACGCCTTTTGCCCGCGCATCATGACGCCTTCAATAACTGCTTGTCCGCCGTAAGTGATAATTCTATCTTCCATTTACCTGTAAGTCCTTTTATGTCATTGCGAGCCGCCGCTCTTGCACTTTGGCGGCGAAGCAATCTCCCACACAATTGGAGATTGCTCACCGCACTGGCGCGCGGCGCAAGTGTCGGGCAAAAAGAAAGAGCGCCCTCGCAATGACATCATACTATTTCATATTGAAAAAGAAATGGATGAACGCATCCATGTTCTTGTGCCAGGTTGGCAGGTGCATCCGTTCATTGGGCGAGTGGACATTATCATCGGGCAAGCCGCCGCCGACAAGCCCTGACTCAACGCCGCAGATATTTTGCAGCATGGCAACCACACCAATCGAACCGCCTTCGCGGCGATATAAAGGCGGCGTACCCCAAACTGTTTCCATTGCCGCAGCCATGGCGCGCACGCCATTGGTATTAATATCAGTAATAGCCCACGGGCTATCGTGCAGAGATTTCACTTCCCAGGTGATGGTCTTGGGTGCATGTTCTTCCACATACTTCATCAACTGCTTTTGAACTTCGGCTGGGTCTTGATCTGGCACGAGGCGGCAGGAAATTTTTGCCATTGCCTTGGCGGGTAAAACTGTCTTTGAGCCGGCGCCAGTCCAACCTGAAAGCAAGCCGTTGATCTCAAGCGTGGGGCGCGCGCCCGTACGTAACGCGGGCGTGTATTCTTTTTCCCCCCACAAGGCAGGCACACCTGTTTGCTGTAAATAACTTTCAGGCGTCGTTGGCAATTTTGCAGTTGCTTCGCGTTCCTGTTCCGTTACAGGGCGCACAGCGTCGTAGAAACCGGGTAAAGTCACTGTGCCGTTTTCGTCGTGCATACCGGCAATTAATTCCGCCAATGCCTGGGCTGGGTTATGCACTGTGCCGCCGAATAAACCAGAGTGCAAGTCACGCGGCGGTCCATAGACATGCAATTCAAAATAGGCAAGTCCACGCAACCCAAAGGTGATGGTGGGTTCATCGGCAGAGATCGCGCCCGCATCGGGGTTCAAACAAAAATCGGCTTTGAACAAATCTTTGTGCTTGGGCAAAAAATTCCCCATATTCATCGAGCCGATTTCCTCTTCGCCTTCCAGCAAAAACTTTAAGTTGACGGGGAAATCGCCTGTTTTCATAACCGACTCAACAGCGTTCAAGGTCGCCATCACTTGTCCCTTCATGTCTGAAGAGCCGCGTGCAAAAAGATAATCACCCTGAATGGTTGCCTCGAAGGGCGAGGTTTCCCATAATTCAATCGGGTCTACAGGTTGCACATCGTAATGCCCATAAATTAAAACTGTTGGCGCATCGGGTCGCTTCGCGTTCAGCCAATCACCGTACACAACGGGGTGTCCGCCGGTGGGCATGAGTTTCACATTTTCAATGCCAATCTGGCGTAAATGTTCTGCCGCCCATTCAGCGGCTTTTTCGACCTGCGTCTTATATTCATCGTCGGTTGAAATAGATTCAATTTTGATAAACTCAGACAATTCGTTTGTAAATCGCTCGCGATTTTTATGAGCATAATCAATTGCAGTTTTTGCGTCTGACATGGTTACTCCTTTAAAGTTCCATATAAATACCAAAAAGTTTCGCGCGGAAAATTCGGCGCACATTCATCTTCCCAAACGAACCTGCCTTCCTTGAAAACACTTTTCAGAAAGGCATCTGAGCCATCTTCTGTTTTACCAAGCAGACTCAACATTGCGCGGTAGCGGACATTTTGCGAATATAAACGCGCACCCGATTTTGGATCACTGCGATATTCAGCCAGATAATTGATCCACAAATCGCTTCGCGCCCTACACTCGCGGCTGGATTTTGCATCCCAAGCCGATCGCCACTTTGAGTGGATCAGATCCACTTCTGCCGCAAATTTCGCGGCTTGTGTTCCCATACGCGCCAAAGACAAAAGAACTCCGCCCAGAGTCAACTGCGGCAATTCCAAACTGAGCGGATAATATAACTCTTTGGACAGCAGGTAGTTCTCTAATTGGGGAATGCCTGTGGAAAGGTAAAAATTATCTTTTTGAGTGGGCATAATAAAAAATGCAGGGGCGGCACACATCCCGTCCCTGCAAATAAAACTTACGGCGAGACCGTCGGCACAGGAGTTTGCTCAAGCGAGCGCCGCGTGACAAGGTACCATTCCGCAATCAACGCAAGACGGTCGCTAACATCATACATTGGCGCAACCTGCACGCCCTGCACTTGAGCATCCACGCCATAAGAATAGACGGGATAATACAACGGCAGCGCAGGCATGTCTTTTACAAACATTACTTGAAAATTACGATACAAACGCGCTCGAGATTCAAAATCGGCTACGGTGCGCGCGGTTTCAAGAAATTCACTGGCAGTGCGGTTATCCCACTGCGAGTAATTTTGTCCACCAGTGGCTTCCGATTGATGCCAGAAAAGATATGGATCGGGATCAGGCGTACGCATGGTATTCAAGTCCGCGAGCGCAGCTTGATAGTTGCGCGACGCGAGAGAATCATTCACCAACGAATCGTAAGACACCGATTGCAAATCTATTTTTACGCCAATCAATGCCCAATCTGACTGAATGGCTTGCGCGATTTTTGTGTGGATTTCATCATTTGGATGAACCAATGTAAAGGTCAGAAATTGACCGTCTTTGGCGCGCACATCGCCGCCGCTGGCAGGGATCACAAACCCTTCATCTTTCAACAATGTCGCAGCCGCATCAGGATCATAATCAAAATGTTCGATCTCGTTATAGTAAGCCCAAGACCCTGGCAAAATGGGACCGTCTGCAATAATGGCTTGTCCCTGCATAATGCGTGAAACAATGTGGTTGCGATTCATGCCAAGCAAAAGCGCATGTCGAATTTTCTCATTTTGCAGGAATGTCACGCTGGGATTATTAAGATTCAGAAAGACCAATCCCATTTGCGGCAGACGGCTGGTATACACAGAGAAAGCCGGCTCCATTAAAGCAGATTGCAAAATATCAGTGGTGAGCTGACTGACGCCCAGCACTTCACCTTGTTGATACGCGTCAAAAGCAGAGGCTGAGTTCGGGTAAAAGCGGAAAACAATCTGCTCAATATAGGCCCTTGGCAAATAATAATCTTCATTGACTTTGAGAGCCACGCCGGTAATCTGCCCACCGCTGGTAATGAGACGGTCAAATTTGTAGGGTCCTGTACCCACGGGCTTTAAGTTAAATTCTGCACTCGCAAGCTGGTCGGCTGGGACAGACGCCAGCAAATGTTTGGGGAGAATACCAAAGGTTGTGTAATCTAAAAACGGCGCGAATGGTTCAGGGAGTTTGAATTGAAGTGTTTTATCGTCCAATTTTTTTACTTCAATTTGAGACCACAAATCCTTGATGTCCTGCGGGAAGAGTGAACCTGCGCTTTTGATTAACTCAATGGTAAAGATCACATCATCCGTTGTGACTGGTTCGCCGTCGTGCCAGACAGCATTGGGTCTGATCGAAAAGTTGTACAACGTACCATCAGACGATGTTCCCCACGACTCAGCAAGGTCTGGCAACGGTAAGCCATGCGAATCAAAGCGGAGCAATCCGCTAAAGATTAAGCGGTTGACATCCCGATCCGCAGGGTTGTTCCAATCAAGCATGGGATTGAGCCGTCCCATGGAGCCAATCAACGCCTCGGTATAAATACCACCGGGGGCGGCTTTGGGTAAAACGGGAATACTTACTGGTTGTTGGCTGAGCAACAGCAAAGCTACGATCACAATGGTGACCGCGACAACCAAAATCTGCCAGCGTAGTTTTTTCATAATTGGTTATGGGAATAAAGAAAGGCCGCCGCCGCCCCCGCATAGGGGCAATGACCCGGCGGCCTTTACAGGCTTGCGATGCTTAGCGTCCGACGATGATAACAGCAAAGACGAGGGCAAAAAAGATCACAGCCAACACGATTGTCACCCAAAAGAGGATGCGTTCAATACCACGACGGGCAGTAAATACGCCGCCAGTATCCGCGCCAGTGAGACCGCCTAATCCTGCGCCTTTGCTTTGCAGGATGACGCCAAGGATTAAACCTACAGAGGTTATAATCAGCGCAATATCCAAAAACTTTTCCATACGATGTGCCTCCTTGAAATTAGCGGACAGATTATACCTGTTTCAGAAGTGAATCGTCAAACTAAAATGATGAAGGATGAAGGATGAAAGATGAATTGGAAATCGTTGTCAATTTGCACATGCACACAAGATATTCAGACGGAAGCGGCACGCACAAGGATATTGCCGCCGCCGCGTTGA
>JAIFKY010000315.1 GCA_020049345.1 Anaerolinea sp. | reverse complement strand
TTTTTTTGCAAAAGAGATCATGGATCAACTCACTGTTTCAACTTGTGCGCATCGCCTGCCCGCAGTGTGACCCCGATTGAATCCAAATGCTCCAATAAAGCCTGCGCGTATTTTCTGGTTGTGCCCAGCGTGTCACGCGCTTCGGCGAGTGTGATCTCTCCATTTTTTTGGATCGTGCCGCGCACCTTTTCCACCAGCGCGTCATAATCTTTTTTACGGAAGATCACATCCTGCGAAACTGTGATCAATTCACCCAGTTCGATCAGCGCGTTGACGATTTCTTCACCCGCTTCGCTTTGACATTCTTTGACACTGGGAGTCAGGTACGGATTTTTTTCAAACTTCCGCAGCAATTCTTTAACTTTGAGTTGGTCTGCCCCATTGAACTTGATCTCATGTTGGGGTTTTGCCAGCCATGCCGAGTAGGCAACGATCTGTTGATCTGTGATCAGCCGGTTGATGATCACATTAAAAATACGCGGCGTGAGTTTCAACCTGCTTTTTAATTCCTCGCGTGGAATTCCGCGCCGCAGTGGAAGTTGCATGTGATACGTTTCAACAAATTGTAAAATTTTCCCGCTTAAAGTGTTCCAGTGGGGCAGGGCAATGGCAATGGAATTACTGGCGGTTGTTTGCGCGCCGTCTTCCAAAATAATCAGTTGACCCGCGCTTATTAATTCCTGGAGCGCGGTTTCTGCGATGGATGCTTCCAACCGCGATTTCGTAACCATTTCCTTGATTGGCGCAGTGTTCAGGGCAAGCGCGGCTTCGAGCAAAATTTCTGCGGGTGTGCCTTGCGTGAGAGATTCAAGTGATTTGAGAGTGCCTTCGTCAAAGCGTTTGTGCCTGCCTTTGGGCTGGTGATCAATAATCACGCCGCCGCCGAGCGTTTCGCTGGGCGATGGGCGGCGCAGGATGTATTTATCTCCGCGCACGGTAACGACGGGATCGCGCAGTTCAAGTTGAATCCAGCCTTCTTCGCCCGGCAGTAATTCTTCTGTGCCAAGCAGGCGCAGTGTGGCGATGGTTTCGCTGGCGCCCACGAAAAACTTTACTTCGTCGCCATGTTTGATGGTTGCCGAGGCATCTTTGAGAAATCGAAAACGCGCGTCTATTCGTCTGGTTGCCTGGTATTGATTCGGATGTGCAACCACTTCGCCGCGTTGAATTAACTCTGTGTTGATGCCTGAAATATTTACGGCAGTCCGCGAGCCGAGCATGGCTGTTTCTTCTTTTTTCTTGTGCGTTTGAAGCCCGCGTATTCTGCCTTTCAATCCGCTTGGCAAAATTTCCACTTCATCGCCGATGCTGAGATGCCCGTCGCTGAGCGTGCCTGTGACGACGGTGCCGAATCCACTCATGCTGAATACGCGGTCAATTGGCAGGCGCGGACGGTTGAGGTCGAGCCTTTCGGGTTTATTTTCAAGCAAGTTTTGGAGATTGGTGATTAGTTCTTTGAGTCCCGTTTTGGTTTTTGCCGAGACTCGGGCTATGGGGGCATCTCGCAGAACGGTTTCACTCACAGCGGCGCGAATGTCCATTTCAACCAGATCAAGCCACCCTGAGTCGGGTGCGAGGTCTGTTTTCGTCAGCACGATCAATCCAGCGGGAATCTGCAATAGATCCAAAATGGCAAGGTGTTCTTTGGTCTGCGGCATCACGCCTTCATCTGCCGCGATGACCAGCAAAGCCGCGTCAATTCCGCCAATGCCTGCAAGCATGTTTTCGATGAAGTCACGGTGACCTGGCACATCTACAATGCCAACTTCTTCGCCGTTGGGCAAAGTGAGCCAGCCAAAGCCAAGTTCGATGGTCATTTCGCGCGCTTGTTCTTCTTTGAGGCGGTCGGGGTGTGTGCCTGTCAACGCCGCAATAAGCGTGGATTTCCCGTGATCTACATGACCTGCTGTACCGATAACTCGCATAATTTTTTGTTATTCCAACTGAGTTTTCGTGCAGCGTGTTTCGTGTTCCGTTTTGAAGATTTACGCAACACGCTGTATTTTTTATTTCGTTGTTTTCTTGCCATGTCCCATGATGCGCTGATAGGATGTCATCCATTCATGCACCACGTTCATAATTTCCTGTAGTTCTTTTTCTGTGGCGTCGGTGATTTGGTGTATTTGATCTTGTAATACCTGTGTCACATCGTCCAGCGGTGTGATGCGCTCATCGGTTTTTTGCAGGTCTTTGCGGATGTCGCGGAAGGATTCTTCGTTGGAAAGGCTGTAGCCCGTCCAGCGTTTTTGGTCGTCTACTTTGAAACTGACCCATTCCTGCCGCAGACGGTCTTCTGCAAGGCGCTGCATTTCAGTTACTTCATTGATGCGGCGCTCCAGTTTTGTGTTGAGTTCAAGGTAGGTGTCTTGCGCTCTTTTTGCGCCGCGCAGGGCTTCGTCGAGGCTTTGGATATGACCGTCAATGCCGGCTGATTCTTTTTTGAAGACGTCATATTTTTCCTTCCATTCCTTCCAGGCGCGGTCGCGGTCAATTTGGGCAATGGCTTGCTGTTCGAGGAATGCGGTTTGCGCCTGTTTGCGCGCCAGTTCAGAGGCGATTAGATCTGTGAAACGACTTTCAACATTACGTAAACCATCGGCGGTCATGGTGTGTTTTTCGCGGTTCTCATCCACGCGTTTGCGGATGGAAGTTAATTCGCCTTGAATGTCTGTAATATGTTTCAGATCATTCCTGCGGGTTTCATCCATGGCTTTTAGAGCGTGCAATACATCATCATTTGAGCGGGTGGCTTCATCAACGTGTGTTTTGAAGTCGCTCACGTTATCTCTCAAGCGTTGAATTTCATCTCCGCGCTCTTTAATTAGTTTTTTGAATTCAGTCAGGCTGGCGGTCGTTGCAGATTTTAATTGTGAAATGGCTTTGTTAATTTCGAGCAACTCAGGCAGGTGTTGCTTTGCAAGTTCGCCTTCAACGCGCACGTGTACTTTGTCTTTCTCTTCGATCATTTTGATGATGTCGTTGCGCTGTTTGGTCAGCATCGTTTCGTATTGGTCTACGCGTTTGGTGACAGGCGTAATTTCGGCAACCTGTTTGGTCAGGGGCTTGATCTGTTTTGAAACCGTGTTGACCGATGTTTCAAAGGAATTCAAACGCTCGCTCAACGCAGAAAGAATATCCTTATTTTCGCGTTGTTGCTTATCCAGCCATTCGAGTCGCTTGACGATTTGTTCAAATTCCATATTGATCTCCGATAGTTGAGGGGAATAGTTAAATTATAGCACGCGCCGCGCAATGCCTTTATTGTCCGAGGTGTTCAAACAAAGCCGGCAGATTAGCAATAAGCGGCTGTAGGATTTGCGGAAACATACCCAGGATGAAAAGCCCGATCGCACCCAGCCCGAGCATGATTATCTGCACCCAAGATTCGTTCAACTCCCAGGCTTTTTTCTCTTCTGCCATCACAAACACTGCCAATGTGCGCCCGAGGGCAATTAGCAAGCCGAGCAGCCCAAAAAACACCCAGAAGGAAACGGCAAGAGATTGTCGCGCCAATTCCTGCCAAAGCGCCAAGCGTGCGGGGAAGCCTGCCAGCAATGGGAAGCCAGTCATGGAAAGGTGTGCCAGAATGAGCGCGGCAACGGCTACGGGGTAACTGCGCGCCAATCCCTGAACTTCGCTAAAACGTAAAGAGTATGCTCTGCGTTTGATGATGGAAAGCGCCAAAGCCCAGACCGCCAACTCCAGCCCGCGCGGAATGAGCAGTAGAAACGTGGTGTTTACAATTTCAGATGATTTCAGCCCCATTGCCAGTACCAGCAAACCCGTTTCTGTGACTGCGGCGTAGCCCATAATTCGCCCAACGTGTTTTTGTTGCGATGCAAAAAGTCCGCCGCTTGCCACCATGAAAACCCCTGCAAGTTGAATGGCGCCTGAAAGTTGTGGCGAGGATCGCAACCAGGTGTAGCGGTCTAAAAAGCCGAGCGCAAAGATGACCGTGAAGGTCGGCAGCGCCCAGAGCAGAAAACCCGTCACATAGGGTGATGCTTCTTCCATCAACATGGGAATCCAGTTATAAAATGGGAAGACCCCGATTAGGAAGGCAAACCCCAAGCCGAGGATTGTGCCAGCCTGTACTGTGGCTCCAATTGCGCCGGGGCTGGCTTCCACGCCTGCCAGCATCCACCCTGAAAAAAGGATGAAGGGCATTGCAAGCGTTTGATAGATCAAAAATTGAATTACGCCGCGCCCGGGTTTTTGATACACGGGAACCAGCAAAGGGATAACCAGCATCGCCGCCATATCCAACAGAAGCGCGGCAAACAGGAATGGCTCCACGGCAATGGAGGCGGTCAATAATGCCACGATCATTAATCCCAGAGCCACAAAGCGGTTGGCTGTGCCAGATGCCTCTGTGCCAAAAAACCAGAGCGCAGCCAACCCATAGATAATGGCAATCAGGGGACCATCTGCTGTGTTGAGTGAAAAACTGCGCCCAAAAAATTGAACCGACGCCGAAATTTTTATGGAGGTTGAGCCAAGCAGGAGCGCGGTGTCAATTGGAAAGATTAACGCAACGAGCGCAAGGATCGTCGAGACGGTTCCGCCAATGAGCGGAGAAAAACGTTTTTGCAAAAAAAATAAAGTTAAAAATCCGACAGCAAACGGGGTTAAGATCCAAATAATGGGGGCGCTCATTCTTCCTCCTCCATTTCAATGGGAGTTGACCCTGCAATTAACAAATATGAACCTGCAATCCCCAGCCCTAAATTCGTCACAGCCAGCAACCCCGCAACCAGAATCGAACTTTCTATTGCCGCATATAAAATTTCAAAACCAGTCAGCATGGTGAGTAAGCCGAGGATCACGTTTAATGTGTCAGAAGTTAGACCCAGGTGGGCAACTCCTGCGCCGATCAAAAGCAGGCTTCCTGTAATGACCGGTAAACCCAGACCTGGGATTGCCGATTCTATGCGCGGCGTTGCTCCCGCAGCGACAAGCGCCATGACGAAAACGAGCGTCACTCGAAACCATAGCCCGCGCGGTAAAAAGGATTCCTCATCTTCGGCAGAGGGTACTGCGAGGCGCGTCATGCCGAGCGCGGCAATCACCATCCAGCCTGTGATCAATTTTGCCGAACCCATTACAAAGGGCAGGTGGCGCGTTACCAGCCAGAAGGCGGCTATGTATTGCACTGCCAGCGCGCCCAGACTTAAGCGCCAATCGCGGTTGATTAATACGGCGGTGGCTGTTGCCAGCATTAACCCAACTGAAACCCATGAGATAATATCAATGACCATTTTACGGAGTCCCCTGTGTTAGCAATAAAACAAAGAGCGCCAAAAAGAGTAAGGTCCACATGATTCCGCCTTCTCCTTCGAGGGTTTTGGTGATGGCGTCGCTGATTCTTCCAAGCGCGCGATAGATGATCCACAGTCCGCTGTAAAAAGTGGATAAGCCTGATGCGGCGGGGTTGCTTACCCAGTGCGCGCGGATTGGGTTGAGGATGCGAAGACGCGGTGTTGCCCAGACCAGCCCAAAGGTTAAGAGTGAAACGAGCAAGGCTTGCAGCCATGCTCCGATCTGGCGCGCGCCATCCCATCCAAGCACGCCCAGTAAAATTTGAAATGCGATCAGCAGAATAATTCCAGCGGGATAAACTTTATTTGCCCAGCCTGGTTGAGAATCAAGTGTTGTGCGCCCAGTGGAACGGAGCGCGTGGCGCGCAAACCCGGCCATCAACAAGGCTTGTGCGGCAATTATGAATGGGATGAAGAAACCCAATCTGCCGATCCAGGCGCTGGCTGTAAGGGAAAAAGGCAAAGAGGAAAGACTCCATATCCCAACCAGCAATGCGCGGTTTAACCAGACTTGTTGAACCGAAGCCAGGAACAGAGCGCCTCCAACAAGAATCAGCGCGCAGCCCCAAGCCACGGCTCCAAGCGGGCTGCCGCTGAGCGCGGAAATAATCGAAAGCGCGGCCAAACTAATAATCCAATATGGACGCCCTGTTAATTCTTCGGGGGCGCGTAACCACATCCAGCCGCCGTAAAGCGCGGCTATAACTGCAAGTCCAAGTAAAAATGGAGTGAGGGCTGAAGTTAAGCTTTCAGTGGGAATATGCGCCAATAGCACAAGGCTTGACACCGCCGAAACCAGACGAAGCGATGTTCCAATGCCTCGCCTTAATGTGGATTCAGATGAATAGGGTAAATGTAAGGGCAGTACCCCCAGGCGCAACCCAGCCGCGGCGACAAGGTATAAACCTGCGTCTGGCGCAATGGATTGAAAATTAAATGTATTTCCCTGGGCAACGCTGACAATGTTTGCCCACAACAATAAGCCAATGCCAAGCGCGCGCGTTGAAAATGAGACAACAATTTTTTCATTGTTGGTTGGACCATCCACCGCCCGTAATTGTGTAACGAGTTCTGTCAGGTCGAGCGCGCCCCATACCAACAACAACGTGAGCGGATTATCAGCCGTAACTGCCAGTAACCCAATTCCGCCTAAGGCAAGTGTGCCCGCCCATGTGAGGGAATTTGTGACGGCCGACCGTGTGATGGCAGTCAATAGGATGGTCAAGGTGAGCGCCGTAATGCTCAACGCAAGCGGCCACGAGAGCCTGTCGGCATGAAACTGGATTGGATTTATAAATACGGTGCTCGGCTGCCATGCAGGCAATGTAAGGTCAAACGGCATTTGCGTTAACCAGAAGAATACACTGATCAGCGCCAGCATTGCGCCGCCCACCGCTGCAAGCCACGCATACCGCGCATTTGGCTGGGTTACCTGCAATATCATCAAAGCCAGCGCGGTTATAAAAAGGAGTAGACAAGAGATTAAGATCAACATGGGAAAAACAATTGTATCAGTTTTATTGCCGCGATGCTCCCGTCTATCGGCAATTCCCACATGGTTTTCTCAAGGTAGAAAAACCTTATCGAAAATTTGACTAACTTGCATTTTTCGCGTTATGAGAATATTTAATAACTTCACCACGAAGTCATCAAGACGCAAAGCCACAAAGTTTTCCCTTCGAGTCTTTGAGACTTCGTGCCTTTGTGGTCAAAAAGCAGGCTCTAAGTTTTGCTGCCAATTTAAAAACATGTCAACCTACT
>JAIFKY010000136.1 GCA_020049345.1 Anaerolinea sp. | reverse complement strand
AAGGCGATGAAGAAGATCGAAGAAGAGGGTCAAGTCTCGGTGCCGCGTCACCTTGCAGACGGCAACCGCGACGCCGCCGCAACGGGACAGGGCAAGGATTACGTTTATCCGCACGATATGGAAGGTCACTTCACGCCGCAGCAATATTTACCCAAGCGATTGCTCGGCACGTATTTTTATGCGCCATCACAAGAGGGATACGAGTCACAGGTCACTGCGCGTTTGGAAATGTGGCGCGAGGCTCAAAGAAAAGCGTTAAACATTGAACGACGCGAGGATGTTCCAGATATGAGCGAAGAAGAAATCAAAGAAATGAAACGGAGATTGAGTAGATGAATCTAAAGATGAGTTACCGCCCCGATATTGACGGGCTGCGGGCAATTGCGGTATTGTCAGTACTTTTTTATCATATTGATATGTCAATATTTTCGGGGGGATATGTTGGCGTGGATGTTTTTTTTGTAATATCTGGGTATTTAATTACTGGCATCATCGTTCGGGAAATTGAAGCCGCTGAATTTTCGATCTTAAAATTCTATGAACGGCGTATCAGACGCATCTTTCCTGCGTTGTACCCAGTCATTATCTTTGTCCTGCTGGTTACCGCCTGGCTATATGAACCCAATAGTTTTATCGAAACTGGAAAAAGCGTAGCAGCAACGGTTGTATTTGCTTCCAATGTCTTATTTTGGAGCCAATCCGATTACTTTGCCATACAATCCACATTGAAACCAATGCTCCACGCCTGGTCGCTTGCCGTAGAGGAGCAATTCTATATCGCGCTGCCTTTGCTGATTTGGTTGGTCATGCGATTTGCAAAATCACGACTTAAATTTGCGCTGGCAGCGCTTGCACTGTTATCCTTTGGCTTGAGCGTTTATTATACAAAGTCGGATTCCTCTACAGCGTTTTATTTTGCTCATTTGCGCGCATGGGAATTTCTGATGGGAAGCCTGCTGGCGGTAAACATCCTGCCCTCCAAATCCAATGCCAAACTTCGCAACACGCTCATGCTTGTTGGCATCGCCATGATTATGACAAGCGCTTTTCTATACACTCACAAAACTCCATTCCCTGGAATGAGTGCTCTGCTTCCCACCGTAGGCGCGGCATTAATCATTTACAGCGGCGCGGGAGGAGATTCGCTTGCGGGTAATGTCTTGAAAACGCCCATCCTTGTATTTATCGGGAAAATTTCGTATTCGTTGTACCTTTGGCATTGGCCTATCATTGTGTTTGGCAAATCCTACTTAATAACTCCTCCCACAGTCATGGATAAGGTCGGCTGGATTGCCGCTTCATTTTTAATTGCGACATTATCCTGGAAGTTCATCGAGAATCCATTCCGTTCTAATTCATATTTTTCGCGCCCAAAGATTTTCATATTTGCTGGAGGCGCAATGGCAGTTGCATTGGCGGCAAGCGCGGTCATTTATTTTAAGGACGGCTTACCACAACGGTTCCATGGCAACCCGCAATTAACGGTAAATCTTGGCGTCAGTTTGGAATGGGAAAACAGGCAGCAATGCGAAACCAGCACAAACTGGACTCCTGATACATTAATGGCAAGAATAAACTTATGCCCTTTAGGAAGCTCAACCGAACCATCCTTCATAGTATGGGGCGACTCGCACGCCATCGCGCTTGCCCCCGCCATAAACTCCTCTGCACAGAAGTTGGGAAAAGCAGGATATCTGACAATGCTACATGGTTGTATGCCGCTAATTGGCGTAGACAGGCTAGGCATCCACGGCTGTTTTGAACACAACAACAGCGTACTAGAGTATATTCAGAAAAACCCTGAAATAAAAACTGTTATTCTCGCCGGTCGATGGGCGGTAGCCACACACAACACATACGAACCGGAACAAAACGAGGGCATTACTCTCGTGGACATGACAAAAAATTCCGCGATAACCAACGGAGACAACAATGCGATTTTTGAGTCCGGACTAACTCGGATTGTTAAGAGATTGCTTGATTTAGATCGCAGAGTTATTCTCGTTATGCAAGCGCCTGAGATCGGATACAATGCCCCAGCATCTTATTTCGTCGCAGTTCGTACAGGACGAGACATCAACTCATTTGCACCGACTTATGCCGAATACGTCAAAAAAAGCCGCTCTATTTTCGACTTATTCAATTCACTGAAAGATGAGGAGCGCGTACAAATTGTCAGTCTGCCAGATATGCTATGCACTACGGAAATTTGTCCGGTCATTATGGAAGGGCACCTGCTATACACAGACGATAATCACCTGTCGTTCTTTGGCTCCCAGTATATATCAGGCGTTTTCGATCCGGTATTCAATAACATGCCGTCTGCACAGTTAAAATAAAAAATATTAGAACAGAAAGTAATAGACGTTATTCGCCCCTAGCAGAGATCTTTTCCACTGCCGAGTCCACTCTTTATCTTACAGCCGCGCTCAAGTCCAACACAGTACGGCTACAGACTTCAGGAAGAGAAAGAAACGGAAGATCAAATAACATGGATGAAATCCGCCCCTGGCTTTATATTGGAAATTACAGCGACACTCAAAATAAAGAACGTCTTGATTTCAACTCTGTTCAAGCGGTGTTGCAACTTGCCGCGCCCGTTAATCACGCTGGAATTACATCGCTGTATTTGCCAGTTAAAGATATGAGTCCAATCTACCCTCAATTTTTCAAGGAAGGCGTGGAGTTTGTACGCGGTGAAAAAGAAAAGGGGCGCACGATCCTGGTTGCCTGTGCGGCGGGAATTAACCGCTCAACGGCATTTTGTATTGCGAGTTTAAAAGAAATTGAGGGGTTATCTTTATTGGATGCCTTTAAGGAAATCAAAAAGAATCATTCCCATTCCATGCCGCAGGAAATGGTTTGGGAATCGCTTTGCAGGTATTACAAGGAAGATACATCCTACATTGACTTACTCCGCGCTTCTGCGGAATATTATTAATTGGAGAATTACAAATGCCCCTCTTATTGCTCATCCGTCACGGCGAGAACGATTATGTCAAAACAGGCAAGATGGCGGGCAGGCTGCCCGGGGTACACCTAAATGAACGGGGTCAGGATCAGGCTCGGGCGTTGGGCGAAGCGTTGAAAGATGTCCCGATCAAAGCCATTTATTCCAGTCCGCTGGAGAGGGCACTCGAAACCGCAACTCCAATTGCATCTGCGCGAAAATTACAGATCATTCAGGAACCCGATCTAATGGATGCAGATATTGGCAAATGGCAGGGCAAATCGTGGAAGGTGTTGAGCCTGACAAAAGTTTGGAAGATCGTGCAGCACTCACCTTCCCGTTTTCGCTTCCCCGATGGAGAGTCGTTCCCAGAAATGCAAACCCGCATTTCTGGCGCGCTGGAACGTATCGTCAAAAAGCACAACAAGCCGCATGACATTGTAGCGGTTGTCTTTCATGCTGATCCAATTAAACTGGCGGTGTCACATTTTATGGGATTGCCGCTCGATAATTTTCAAAGACTCAGTTGCGATACGGGTTCATTGACGGCGCTGCATGTGAATGAGGCGGGGGCAAATTTAATTAAGTTAAATCATCGCCCGCCATTTGAGTTTCTCAAAAAATAAACTGGGAATAAAAAACTGGCGGTTATTTGGCCGCCAGTTTTTTTGTTTCAATTTTTGACTAGCGTCCGCCCCTGTGACCGCTGCCAGTGCCGGTGCCGGTGCATGTTCCGGTGCCTGAGCCCGTACCGGTGCCAGTGCATGTTCCGGTTCCAGTACATGTTCCAGTTCCGGTGCCAGTGCCGGTTCCGGTGCAAGTTCCAGTACCAGTACCAGAGCCGCCATGCCCACCACCCATTGCAAAGCCAACGCTTGTGACAGCCAAAGCAATGACCAGAGCGAGTACAAGAGCCAAATAGAAGTTTCGTTTCATAATTTAATCTCCTTTTTCATCTCATTACTTCAAATTTCAAATAACGTAACCGCATGCCGTTCGTCTTCGATTGGTAATATGATAGCAGCGTAGTGTGAAGAATTTGTAAAGAATGAAACAAGAATAAACAAAAGACTGTCCCAAAAAAAAGGACAGTCTTTTGTTTATTCTACATATCAATTGTGTGTTAATTCCACAACTTTGCTAACTCGTTCAGCGACCTGTAATACGGCTCGATGCTGGGGATGTAGTGCCGCTCATCTTTTGCGTGCGGACCAATGCCGGTCTGCCCCCAAACAACTGCCTGCCCGCCTGGAGCGAACCTTGCGCTGGTGCCTGGGAGTTTCCTGCCAATTTTTGGATCAGCGCCCGAAGCATTTTTGACGGATTGAATCAAAGCCAGCAACGCGGGGTTTTGCGGATCACACGCCACGCCGTTTTCCATGACTGAGAATTTCGCTTCCAGATTATTTTCGGCGCAATAGGCTTCCACTTCCGCCCGCAACGCAGATGTGTCATCTTGTGGAATGGGACGAATCTCCACGCCGAGAATTCCTTCCGCAGCGGTCACGTTATACACGCCGGGCGTGCCCACGTTGATGAATGGGAACTTGGCTTGTGACTGCCACCCATCCGCCGCCTTAAGTGTGAGATATTTGGAAAAAATTTCATTCAAGGCTGTGCGGGCATTAATTAATCTCTCGCTTAAATCACCTGTGCCAGCGATACCTGAATGACCTTTCGCCCCGCGCGCAATCACATCAAAACGCATCACGCCGCGATTTTCCACACAAATTTCGCCGAAGAGTTCGCTGCCTTTTTCACCTGTGCGCTCGCCTGCAATGAACAAGGATGGCGTCAGATTTAATTCTTTCAAAAGATGCGGCGTGCCCCATGCTTCGGCTTCGCCGTTCTCTTCGTTGCCGATCAACATCAATGCAATGTTTGGATACGGCGCGCCGGCTTTCATTACATCCTTCATCCAAACCATGTAAGTCGCCACAACGGTCTTCATATCCGCCGCGCCGCGTCCCCAAAGATAATCGCCTTCAATGCGCGGGGTGAACTGCGAATCATCAGGTTCGGGTTCAACAACGTCAAAATGACCTGTCAAAAGAATTGGGGACGAGTCTTGTTTTTCGCCACTTGTTTCTGCTCTTGGAAATGTAGCAAAAACGGCAGGATATTTTCCATCATAGTATTTCACATCCAGACCAGCGGTTCGCAAATAATCATCTACCAAAGAACCTGCGCGGTGGACTTCATCCAAACGTTCATCGGGGCAGGCGGTAACGCCTGGAATGCGGATCAATTGCTGGGCAAGATCAAGAATTTCGCTGGTCTTATCGGGATACGAAATTTCAACAACTGCCTGCGCGCGTGCGCGGAACTGAATCGGCGCACTCGGAATTTGTCTTGCCGCGTCACGACTGCGCTGAAGAAATTCCGCAATCTTCGACGCTTCTTCACCGAGAGATCCATACTCAGCGGCAATGCGTTCCACATCTGCCTTGACCTGCGCCTCGCGTTCAAAGTGTATCTCTTTCAACACATCCAACGGAATTTCGCCGTTTTCGTTCAACTCAGGTTGCACGCGGGCACGCATCTTCTCGGATGTGTTGCGCGCGCCCTCTGCCATCTCAACCAGCGGCGTGAGGTCGTTCCACATATTCAAGGCTTCTGCCAACGGCTTGAGTTCGTTCAGCGTCCATTTGAGGAAATCGCGCATGGCAATCGGCTTGGCGGTAAACGGGTTGGCGATCTCGGCACGCATCCCAAACTGTGCGGCAAGGTTTTCGTTGGCGCGGGCGCGGGTAATGTCTTCGCGGTCATAGCGGAAAGCGCGCGCAAACTGCGGGTCTGAATAAATCCGCAGCAGAAGCAAATGTTTGAAAGTCAGGTTGGCAATATCAAGATCGAGGCTGTGACCACCCTCATCGGTGCGGACTTCCACACGTCCCATCGGCAGGTTGATGCGCGCCATCAGATTCTGTCGTTCGATTTGCAACGCCATCTCTTCGGGATGTGTGGACTGCCCCGCCGCAAACAAACCACGCTTATACAACGCCGTGAGCTGGTCGCTGGTCGTCGAGATGATCCTCTCGACGGGGTCGGCGAACGAACGCGCGCGAATCGGCGTCCAATTGTTGTTGCCAAAACGCACGCCGCTGCGCACAAGGTCATAAGAGATTTGCAAATAATCGTTGTACGAGCGATACAAATCAGGAAGATCAACGGCGGGCGGGTTGGGAAAGGTCATATTGCGGACAGAGTCAAACTCGGTCAACTTCACCACTGCGCGCCCATCCCTGACTTGCGCCTTCATTGGGGTTGATGCATTGGTGGCAATGAAGAGCGCAGAGAAGGCGCGCATCAACCGCGTAGCGGTGATATAAAACTCAGACTTGAAATCATCCAAATGTTTGTCGCCGCGTTCGCTGGAAGAGAGGTGCATGAAATCCCAGGCGAAGAGCGGGTCGGGCAAAGACAGGTTGGCGTGAATGCCCGTAGTGGCAAGCGACTCACCGTATAAATCAACGCATTTTTCGAGATAACGCCGCTTCGCAATCCCCCAACTGCCTGGGACAGAATTGTGTCCAACATCGGTCAGAAACAAAAGATTGCCGTGCCAATAATAAAGCCGTTCCCCAAAGGTTGATCCAGCGCGGTGCAAGGCATTGACCAGCGCTGCTTCCATCAGACGCGCTTCGTAAATCGCGCCGCGCGGACTGTAATATGGGCGGGTTGCCCATTCGATCATCCAGTGAAAAACCTCCAACTGGCTGAACTGCTTCTGCCAGGGCGGAATGCACTCGGCGCGCATATAATCGACAAAAGATTGCTGGCTGGGTCCCACGCCAACATTTAGTAGGGGACGTAAATTTTCATCGAGCATATTCCATTCCTGCTCGAAACCGTTGAGTCCACCCTCAGGTTTTTCTTTGATGGATTGTTCAAGGGCGAGATGATATTTTTCGGGAAATTTTTGTGAGGGCATAAGTTATTAACCAGAGATAAACAAAGATGAAAAAAGATAAGAGCGCGAAGATCGCCAGTTTTTTTATTTGGTTTTCTTCGCGCTCTCACCTGTACTTGCGCCAGGTGCAAGTGTTGCGTGATTTGGCAGGCAATTAGCCTTTAAGAGAATTCAAACCTTCCTGCAAACGTTTGAACGCGCCTTCGGTTCTTTCGGCAGGAGTGGCGTACGAGAAGCGGATCC
>JAIFKY010000156.1 GCA_020049345.1 Anaerolinea sp. | reverse complement strand
CGCACACTTTCAGGACTAACATAAAATGTCAAATCAAACTTACGTCATAGGACATGTCAACCCCGATACTGATTCCATTGCATCAGCCATGGGCTATGCCTGGCTTTTGCGCGAGCGTGACGGCACCAACGCCATCGCAGCGCGCGCTGGCGCCCTCAACCAGCAAACATCCTACGTGCTAAAAACGTTGGGCATTGAGCCTCCCATCCTGCTGACAGATGCATCACCGCGTTTTGAATCGGTCACGCGCCGTCTCGACACCATCCGTCCTGACGCGCAACTCGGACTCGCCTGGACTCTCGCCAGCAAAACAGGCGGCATTGCCCCCATTGTTGACGAAGACGGCAAACCGTACGGAATCATCAACGGCATGAGCATGTTCAAATATTTCACCGACACCCTTGGTCCACGCCCTGGCGACACCACTGTGCGCGAAATGATGTCGGCGCCATGCAAAGATGCGGCCGATACCACCGTTCCCCGCTACGCAGCCAGCGCGCACATCCGTGATTCGCTCAATAAAATCCTACGGGATGAATTCAATGATTGCTGGGTGGTTGATGAACATGGCGTTTATGTTGGCATCGCAAATCAACGCGAAATTCTCAACCCGCCGCGATTAAAGATCATCCTGGTCGATCACAACGAACCGCGTCAGGCAATTGCCGCGCTTGAAGAAGCCGAACTGATTGAAATCCTGGATCATCACCGCCTGGGCAACCCATACACCCATCAACCCATTCGCTTTACTGTGGATACAGTCGGATCAACATCCACGCTGGTGACGGAACTAACCGCCGAGGCGGGACTCTCCATGCCGCCTCCCCTGGCAGGCACGCTCCTTGCGGGGCTGGTAGCCGATACGCTGATCCTGACATCTCCCACCACGACAGCACGAGACAAAGCCGCCGCCGAGCGGTTATCACGCTGGGCGTTTGTCGGCGGAAGTCCGCTCAAAGGCGAAACAATCCAAACCTATGGCAAAGCCGTACTCAGCGCAGGCGCGGGAATTTCGAACCGTGACGCAAAAGATGTCGTCAGCACAGACATCAAACCCTTCGAAGGCGGCGGGTACAAATTTGCCGTTGCCCAAGCCGAGGTGACAGACCTGCTGCAACTCACCGATCATCTTGAGCCGCTCGAAGAAGCGCTCAACGACCTGCGCGATAAACGCGGACTAGATTTCGCCATGCTCCTCATCACCGATGTAGTGCGCGGCACAAGCCGGTTGCTGATCACATCCAACGCGCCATCCATTTTGGATGACCTTCCCTACCCACCTCTGTCTGACGGCACACGCGAAGCCAAGGGCGTAGTTTCAAGAAAGAAGCAATTACTGCCCGCCGTACTGGGCTTGTTGGAAAGATAAACTCCACGCTCACACACGGCAATCTCTTTTTCAAAAAAAGGTCAGGCTGCGTAAGCCTGACCTTTTTACTAGCGGAGGTATTGACTGTAACAATATTTTAATTGCGGCGGCTGGAGGCTTTTGGCAAAGCGTGGCGGACAAACATAATAATATTCCAGCCAGGGGGTCAAGTCTGTTAAAACCGGAACAGCCTGTTCCACTTGAAGCGTTTTCAATTGATTGGATTTCGAATGTTTTAATATCGAGTCCGGATTCATCATATCCGCTGCTGATGGGTCCAAATAAGCTGATTGCGTTTCAAGATAGTGGTTGTACGCCTGAGACATATATGCCGCATCATACACAATGGGCTGGTTGCCGTTGACAATGTACTTTCCAAAAAAATCACTGTACGGGAAAATACTTGCCGCAGTTTTTGGAATAAAATGCGATTCATTCACCCACGCGCAAAAAACACCGTTTTCAGAAAGGTGGTCTTTATAAAGTTGTATCGCCTCGCGCGAATATAAATTATTATGCCCGGCGGTAAAACTCCACAGCGGGTCAATAAAAATCATGTCGAATTTTTCATCAGGGTTGGCGTACAGATAACGACGGCCATCATCCACAATGTATTGAACGGATTCATGGTTGAGAGCCGATTGCGCCACTGGCACGTATTCATTCAAAAACAAGCCAAGTTCCTGCATTAACTCCACGATCACAACTTCATTCACATCCGGCAGGGATGTGATGAAGTTGGCGGTATTCGCGCCACCCAGCCCAATGATGAGAATCCGCCTGGGTTGGGCTGCCGAGGCGCAGGTGAGGGCTGAGCGTTCATATTCTCCATCAGACGGAAAAAAACTGTTTTTAATGCCGCCAATCCACATATCTGCCGGATCAGTTTTATCGCCTCTAAAAGTGAGGGCGAGAATACCATCTCCTGATTCGCGAATGACAACGCTTTGAAGACCGGTGGCTTTTTGATAAAGCCGCGTGTAAAACTGTCCCCGGCCCGGCAAAATGATAATTAAAAAAATGAGGCTGATCGGCAGGGAAAGTATGGATGGGCGCAGCGGCACCTTTTGAGTTATCAGATAAATCGCCAAAAACGAGAGGGTTAACGCGGACAACACTTTCAACGTCAGTTCACTGCCCAGCAGGGGCAGCAAGATGAAACTGGTAGTAAGCGTGCCAGAGACAGAGCCGACAATATTTGCCAGATGAATCTCGCCTACGCGACGCCCCGAAAGCGAGACTTGTTCAATGGCAATTCGATCAAGCACTGGCAGTCCGCCGCCCATTAATAAGCCGGCAGGTAAAACCAGGATCAGAATCGGCAGGAAGTAATTCACCAAACCAAGCAAAAATGTTCTTCTTGAAAATACAAGTTCTTCAGCCGCGCGAATAAACGGCGAAGTTGGCTGTTGAAATTGATTGAAATTTTCCTGGAGCCAGGGTTGTAATTGCGGCTGATTGATCAAAGCCCACATCATCAAAAAAGATAACGCAGTAACAATGCCAACTGCGACTTGCAATTTCCAAAACATTCTGACAGGCTCTTTGATTCTGTCAACTTTTGCGCCCCAAAACCAACCGCCAAGCGCCAGCGCAATTAGAAAGACGAACAGGATGCTTGGAAAGTTGTAAGCGGTGTTTTTGTTGAAAATACCCAGCAGGCGGAACCACAGCATTTCAAATCCCATGCCGATAAAGCCAACTAAAAACGCTGAAATCAAAATTGGTTTGTACCCCCAATGTTCGCGCAACGGGGCGGGAGAATCAGATACCTGAACAACCTGCTGTTCCAAGTTAATTTCAAGCCGCGACTTAAACAGAATGGCGCTGAAGCCAATCAGAAAATTCAGAGAGGCTGCAATCAGCAATGCGCCGCCAAATCCAAACCAACCCATCAGAATGTAACCTGAGATCAACGCGCCAATGGCAGCCCCCAGCGTATTAATGCCGTAGAGCAAACCGATGACTTGACCAGAGGTTTCAACATGGGTGACATAAGCCTGGGTAAGCAAAGGCAGAGTCATGCCCATCAATAAAGTAGGCAGAAGAAGCAAAACAAAACTAAGCAAAAACACCAGCATATATGGACTGCCGGCTGTATTCTGCCCAATCCAATTAATGAGAGACGGGCTAAAAACACCAAACACCCCAACTCCGGCTTCAATCAAACCGTAAAGCAAAATGGTGTTTCGGCTTTTGGATGCAATACGCCCGCCAATTAAAGAACCAAGCCCAAGCCCAGCCATGTATGCGGATACAATCAAAGTTGTTGCAGAGAGCGTAACGCCAAAATACAATTCCAACAGACGTATCCAAACTGTCTGATAAATCAGCCCTGCCGCCCCTGAAAGAAAAAATAAAACGGATACAAGAACGACGGATGCTTTTGTGCTGAGTGATGAATTCTTTTGTCGCAAGGTCATTTTCCTATATAAATTTTATGGTATCCACAAACCATCAAACAAGTGTTACCGTAAAAAGTTGATATTTTCTCAACTGTAGCACAAAACGCTTAATTTGAGAGGATTTTTATATCGCCCAATCAAATTTGCCGCTATTCCATAACGCAGCAAGCCGCAAGGCGCTGATTCTCTCATCCGTCACGATGCGGTTATTACGGTAAAATGGATATATGATGATTCGCACAAAAGCCATGTACAAAACCAAAACCAGCGCCTGTATCAACCAGGAAGGCAACCATTTATGAGCGATGATACCGTCTATTTAAACCACATCTTCGCCGCCATGGAGCAGATAGACCGCTACACAAGAGGCATGTCTGAAAGTGAATTCCTTTCGCGAGCCATGGTACAGGATGCAGTCGTGCGCCAGATCGAACTCATCGGGGAAGCCGCTAATTGTATTTCTGTTGAATTTCAGAGTGAACACCCCAAATTACAATGGGACAATATGACGGGCATTCGCAAAAAGATCATTCCCGAAAGTTTCAATATTAACCTCGTTAATGTTTGGAACACCGTTCAGGACGATCTGCCACTCCATAAACAAGCCATCAAAAAACTTTTGTAAGCGATATCTGGCGCCTATCGCGCCATGCATTTACGCATCACAAGCGCGTAAATGCCGGAAAGAACCCTATGAATAAAATTCCCAATTCCCAATTGATCGAAAATGATATTCCCAGTCAACGCGCAAGTTGGAAAAAGATCGAACCCTTTGCCATAACTTTTGATGGCTACAAACATTGGGGTTCCTTCAAAAAATGCCGCGAAGTCGCCGAGGAAGGCGTAAAGTTGTATCGCGGACAACAAGACCTGACGCAGTCACTGACCGACCTGCGTACCTGCCTATTCTTTGAATCCCGCCGCTGGAAGCACTATGAAAAAAGCCCATCCAAAAAAGGCATGGAATATGTCCATATCTTAGTTGAGGCGATCCGCGTGCGCGTGCTGGCAAAGGAACTTGGCTAGGATTTTCCACTTCTGATCAAACAGCACCCGCCAGACAAGCGAGCGAATGAAATCATGAACTCCATTTATCAGACCATTTCCGAAATTGAAAAAAATAACGAATCTGCCGCGCTATGCACTGTGACAAACAGCGAAGGCTCTACGCCGAGGCATGTGGGAAGTAAAATGCTTGTTTATCCAGATGGTCATTTTATTGGCACCGTCGGCGGCGGAGAGATTGAACAGCGCGTAATTAATGAGGCGCTGATGGCGCTTGACGATGGTCAAGCGCGTTATTTGCATTACAACATGGTTGATCCTACGCGTGGCGATCCTGGAACCTGCGGCGGACAGGTGGAGGTGTTTGTGGAACCGATTCTTCCGAACCCGTTGGTGGTCGTGATCGGAGCGGGGCATGTGGGAAAGGCTGTTACACATCTGGCAAAGTGGATGGGATTCCGCGTGGCGGCTTGCGATGACCGCGCAGAATTTTGCAACGCCGAATCCACGCCTGATGCGGATGCATATTATCCCGTAGCGATGGATGAACTCCCCAACCAGATCAAAATTGACAAGCGCACGTTTCTTGTCTTAACCACCAGAGGATCAGCAGTCGATGTGGCTGGTCTTGCGCCTTTGCTTGATTCTCCAGCCGCATACATCGGCGTGATCGGGTCAAAACGCAGGTGGGCGACCACCATGAAAGCGTTGAAGGAAAAAGGCGTTTCTGACGAAAAACTTGCCAAAGTCCATTCGCCAATGGGGTTGGAATTGCAAGCCGAGACCCCTGAAGAAATTGCAGTCAGCATTATGGCTGAAGTGATGATGATCAAAAGCAAGGGAACAGGCAAGCCGATGAAGAGCGGTAATTAGTGATTGTTTCGGTGTGGAAAATGCCCGGAAAACAGGATCAGGTTTAGGGTTGGGGTGGATGCGTGTTTGGGAGCAGAAAAAAATTTGCGGATTGATTAATCCAATTTGGACGCGAAACGTTTCGGGTTGGAATTCGTAAAGAAATAAGGCAAACGGTTCTTGTATCAGAAAGTTCATTCGGCTATAATCTGAACGTTATTACAAAAAAGGAGAGAAAATATGGCTAGAATTTTTGATGTCATTGAGTATGCAAATGAAATGAACGACGAGATCGTCCATCGCTTCCCTGAAGAGGGCATTGGCGATTTTCGCATCGGTTCACAGGTGATCGTGCGCGAGAGCCAGAGCGCAGTATTCTTCCGCGACGGCAATGCCTTGGATGTGTTCAAGGCAGGGCGTCACACCATCGCAACTGCGAACATCCCCTACCTGATTGACTTCATTGGCAAGGCATTTAACGAACGCACGCCGTTCCCTGCAGAAGTCTATTTTGTTTCGCGCAAGGAATTTGCCAACAAGAAGTGGGGCACACCACAGCCAATTATCGTCCGCAACCCTGGCATGGGTTTGGGCGTGGCTTTGTTGCAAGGCTTTGGCACCTATTCATTTTCAGTCAAAGACCCGCAACAGTTTGTAACTCAAATTGTGGGCGCAACCGGCACGTACCGCACTTCTGAAATTGAAGAACGCCTGCGTACCATGCTGCTCTCAAAATTACAGGATGTGCTCGGCGAGACAGGCGCAAAGAATTCGGTAGTTGAAATGATTGGCTTGACCGAGGAAATTGGCGCGGCGGTTCGCGCAAAAGCCAAGGAAGATTTCGAAGCCATTGGTCTGACTCTTAAGACTTTTTACATTGGCAACCTCAAGCCTTCGGAAAAGTCGGCTCAGGAATTGCGCGATATGGGTATGCTGGATATGGCAACCTACACCCAACTGCAAGCGGCGGATGCGATGCGCGATGCGGCTCAAAACCAGAGCGGCGGCGCAGGTCTGACGGCTGGCATTGGCGCAGGCATGGGAATTGGCAATTTGATGGGACAGGCTTTGCAAGGCGGGATGCAGAATAATTCACAGGGCGGCGCTCCCGCTTCTGGCGCGAAGATGCCCGATATCATGACTCCTGCTGAGGCGGCTCAGTTTATGAAAGTAACAGAAGAAGATATTATGTCTGCGATCAGCGATGGCAGTTTGAAAGCCAAGAAGGTCGGCAAGGCGTTCCGCATTAGCAAGGATAATCTTGATTCATTTATGAATAGTTAGTGGTAGTTTGAGTAATTGGTAATTGGTAATTGGTAATTGGTAATTAATTCGTCTTGTAAATTTGGCTCTCTTGAAAACACTGCCGCAGATTTATAAAAAGTTTGCGAAATAAAGACGCTCGAAAATAAAAGAGACTTTCCGTATGGAAAGTCTCTTTTATTTACCAATTACTAATTACCCCTCCCTTTTTTT
>JAIFKY010000086.1 GCA_020049345.1 Anaerolinea sp. | reverse complement strand
AAGCAATTGAGCCCTTATCTCGAGTTCTTCTTGCTGCTCGGGTAACTAAATATGTAAATTTTGTTTTTGTGCCTAAAGGGTATGTTTACAACGAGAAAACTGTTGTTGCTGCGTATGATAAGTTTTGTTATTTTGCAATCCTTCAATCTTGTTTTCATGAACAATGGGTTCGGACTTATTCTTCTACCTTGGAAACCAGAATAAATTATGCCCCAACCGATTGCTTTGAAAACTTTCCGTTACCCCAAAATTGTACTGAGTTGGAAGTAATTGGCGAAACCTATCACGAACATCGTCGTCAAATCATGCTGACGCGGCAGGAGGGGCTGACGTCCACGTACAACCGCTTCCACAACCCGAAAGAGAGCGCCGAAGACATTGTCCGCTTGCGGGAGTTGCATGTCGAGATGGATCGGGCGGTGGCGTCCGCGTATGGGTGGGATGATTTGGATTTGGGTCATGGGTTTCATGAGACGGCGCAGGGTGTCAGGTTTACGGTCAGCGAGTCCGTGCGGCGGGAGGTGTTGTCACGGCTGCTGGGGTTGAATCATGAGAGGTATGAAGAGGAAGTTAGGAATCAGGAATTAGGGATTGGGGATTCGGGGAAGAAGAAGGAAAAGAAGGTGAAGAAGTCCAAGTCCACGGATGGGCAGATGGGACTATTGTGATCTCGTCACAATGAGGCAATAAGAAGATGATCAAAGTTAACGCCGTCCAATTTGCAATAGACGCCGAGTATTCACAGTATCGGTGGAATTTTTTAATTGGTCGGAAGGTTACCCACAACGCGCTTGGGAATGGGGTGGTCACGAACGTCATTGTCAATCCTGATAACAAAGTTGATATCTGGATTGCTTTTCAGGTAAAGGGTCAATCGGTGGAGCGACGCTTCGATTCTTTCGTTTGCAAAGAGTTGGCAGATATTGAATTTCCCGACGTGTTTCCTGCGCAAACTTCATTTGCGCCCGCGTATGAAGAGGCGACGGTAACTTCACCCGCCGATACCAGGAACCTACCCAAGCAGTCCGCTAAAGGTGACGTCTCCACCGAGGGCAGCGCAGAAAGAAATGTAATTTCACCCGCCAATATTCAACAGGCACAACTGGCTGATTCTGAACCCAACAAGGGATATACTGAGCAAGACATAAAGGATTGGGCTAGATACGGAAAATACATGTTAATTGGCAGTATCGTCACAGGCGCAGCACTTTCAGGCGGGTGGCGTTCTATACCTATTCTATTGGGGGCAATCGGCTACCTATTGTTATGGTTCTCCTTCATGGCGCGTTCGCAGGATAATACGTGGAGACCCACATATTTCGTTTTCTCAAATTTTATCCTTTTATGCATTGGCAATCTACTCTTAAGCCGAACCGACCCAACCAGCCTTTTGGCGAGTGTCACTTGGAATATAGCTGTGGGCGGCTTATTTATAGTCAGCGTGGTAATGATAACGCCGTGGGATCGGCTTATTGCCAGATCACCCGAAGATACCGTACGAAACGTCTCCATCGGTTGCGGCGTGTTCATACTCATCTGTAGTATTGCGGCAGGAATGATACTTTCGCGTGGATGGCTTACCTTGACCATTCTCTTGGGTAGCGTCGGCTATATTATTTTCTGGTTTGGAATCATTATTGATGGAATAGATTTATTCAATGGAGCAAATACATTCAAAAGTTCGTGGCGACTTGTTGTTTTCATCGCAGCAACTCTGGCTATTTTATACTTTGGCAATTTCTTGATTAATCAGGCAAGCCCTACCATCCCCTGGGCAAGGTTGGCTTTGAATGTTCCGTTAGTCATTTCAGCGCTATTCGGGCTGTTGATGCTGTTTGTCGCATCAGCGGACTGGATAAGCTCATTCTCAACGGAGAGTTGTGCAGGATTCTTTTTTGCCGCCATTGGAATACCCATGATTGGGGGAGGTATTGCAGCAGGCATGATATTTTCGCGTGAATGGCTCGCCTGGTCACTCTGGCTGGGGCTCATCGGCTATATGGTTTTGTGGTTCGGCATTATCATCAGCGCGCCTAAAAGTTCGCTACGAATACTATATTTTATTGTGTCGAATTTTGTCGTTTTGTACTATGGCAACTTGTTGATCAACTCGGAACATATTGCCATTCTCTGGACAGGATTTATATTCAACATGGCGTTGAGTAGCCAACTGCTTCTTGGTTTGCTACTCCTGTTGGTGCCGCAGAAATGGGTGACTGCCCGCAGGCACGTATTCACGTTTTGGATCGGGGTGGTTCTTTTTGGAGCAAGTTATTTTTTCAACTTCCGTTATCCGGACTTGCTTGCATTATGGCTCGTGATTGATCTTGTGGGAATCATTGCCTTAATAACCGCCATTGGCAATTGGTTTGAAGATATGGGATATGCCGATTCACATTTCGAGAGCGTGTTAACCTCAAATGCGATGGTTGCGTGGATTTCAGCCTCTTGGGCTATTTATCCGAAATTGTGGTGGGCATGGAGCATTGTGGCTGTTTTAATAATGCACAACGGCTTCCTCGCTAACCTGAAAGACTTTGTGAACGAGAAAAAAGAAAGCATTAGCCGCAAAGTATTCTATATTTTAGATTGCCTGGCAGTTTTATTGTTATTTTTACGGGTTATTCAGCAGACATGGAACAGCCCAATCCCGTTGATAATTTTTATAATTGTCTACATTTTTTTGATACTGGCGAGTTGGCGGGAAAATCTCTTAAGTGAGAATGTGCTTATTCCCCTTATGATCGTCTGCGGAATATTGATTGCGGTCAGCAGTATTGTCGCTGAAATGTTTTTTTTACGCGGTTCGCTTGCCTGGTTTATCTGTGGATTGGTTGGCTACTTGCTTTTCTGGTCTGGAGTTTTTATACGGTCCTCGGAAAATTTACGCCAGCATGTATTGCTTGCTTTATTAAATATCGCTGCTTTATATTATGGTAATTGGTTCATTACCCAGGCGAGCTTTGCCACCTTGTGGCTTCGTATCACTTTGAATTTGATTTTGGGCGGTTTGCTCATCCTAGATCTAATAATTTTAGTCGATTGGTATGCGCTTAACGCGCGCATGGATGCAATCAATGCTGGACCAGTTGAAGATATTTTGATCGGCGGTTCCATCGGCTGTGGAGCAATCATGGTGGTCGGCAGTATTGCTGCATGGATGATGTTCTCGCGTGGGTGGCTGGTCTGGTTGATTACGATTGGTTACCTATGTTTCTGGGCGGGATTCATTGCGCGTTCACCGAGTAGTTTATGGAGGCTTGTATTTTTCACCTTATCAAATTTGACCATTCTATATTATGGAAACTTGTTGATCAGCCAGCAATATATCATTTCCCCTGTATTGGCTCTTATATTAAATGTTGTCCTCGGCAGTTTGCTTATACTTGGTCTAATACTTCTTTTAGTCCCACGGTGGCACAACACTGCGCACTCAATTGTATTTTTTTTATGGATGGGAATTTTTTCCCTCCCAGTGAGTCACGTATTCAACCGTCACTATCCAAATCTCTGGGCGCTTTGGGCTTTTGTTGGTTACCTGAGTACGGCTTCCCTGGATTATATGACCAGAAAGGCGTTTGAGTATTGGGAATACAAAGACTCCCATGTCGAAAAAATCATCAGGTCAAATTTGCTGGGTATTTGGGCATCAATCGCCTGGACAAACTATCCCAAGCCATGGTGGTTATGGGGCTTTCTATTATTTGCGGCGATTGTTTATTCGTTAATAGAACTGGAGGAATTTCTGCAAACTTCAAAGCGAGATTTCTATCACAACCTATTCTATATTATGGAATGCTTGATCGTCCCCTTGCCAGCCTTATGGGTTATTTGGCAAAAATGGGGCAACAACGTTACAGCAATTATTTTTATAATCTACGTTTTTTCAATATGGGCTATGCGGCGCTCACGACCAACCCATACGGAGTATGAGTACCTCAAATCCGATGATCTGACCCTGAATTTAATCGGCTTTTATACTGGAATTGCATGTATGATAACAGGCATGGGATGGTATTTTATCGCCCCGGAGCAAATAGACAAGTCTGAATGGCTGATAGCATGCGGGTTTCTTTTATTTTATGCAACCTGGCACGAACGCATCAAGGCACGGGCTAAAGCGCAGAATCGTAACAGCCCTGTATGGCTTAACCTGATCAGTGGTGGAGGCGCAATGGGTATTCTGGTTTTTGGCTGGGATAGTCCGTCGTTGTCCCGTATATTACTTTCCCTGCTCGGCTGGTTTGCAATTGACCGGCTTGAAACTTTCATAACATCCACCAAGAAAGATAAGCGCCCGTCATTTTGGGTCTTCCCAATAGGAGTGTCTATGTTTGCATTGGGAATATGGATGCGGCAAAACCTATCAGATGCTTATATCTGGCAGATTACTTTGGCCTTTGTAGGTATATGGCTATTTTGGAAAGAAGCTGGTATTCTGGAATGGCGTGACCGGTTTATCAGCGCATATCCTTGGGGCTCAGTGGTCTGTTTTTTTATAGGCATTGCCGCGTTTTTAATGTGCATGCCTTATCTAATCAAAGATTACCTTGTGCAGCAAACACTCGGCTACAATATTCTATTAGGCATAATTACAGGCACCATATTTTTATACCTGTCGCTTTATATCGGTAAAATCAATAGAAGGAACCTGGAATTGATTTCCGGGGAACTTGTGCCAGATGAGGTACGAACAAAAATTCTAACTCGTTTAAATACAAGGAGGTCCAAATGAACGAAGAATCTGAATTCATTAAAACCGTTGCCCAGGAATATATAGAAAAAACTCACCCGGAGGAAGGAGAATTCCTATCCGCATATCTTCAATATGCTGAACAGCATGACTTCGCCCCTAATCTCGACGATAGCCAGGATATCCCCTTTGGATTTGGCGGTAGCGACTTGCTTGATATGTTCCAATCACCGGTTGTAATTCAAGTTTTGATCGGAATATGGAAAGAATTGGTCTCACCCGTGGCCGTTGAAATCCTTAAGAAACGCCTAGTGCCGCAGGAAAAAAATGACCTAGATGAGCAGTTGCTAAAGGCGCTTCCTCCTGACAAACTTCGTGACTATATCCGCAAGCGGGTGAAAAAACAAAATACTCGCCTCAGCGACAAAGATGTGGATAACCTTGCAGATGGTATTGTAAATTATCTGCGCCGGTCACTCAAACGTAAGAAGTAGCAATTGTCAATTAATTCGGACAACTACCGAAATATGGAAAATTTTGTCTTTAAACCCAATTTAGTAGCCTTTATATCGCCTGCCACTGTGGTGTTTTTGTTATTGATTTTTGCTGCGGCAACGCCTTTACCAATAATCGGAGTAGGTATTTTCAGTTTGCTGTATTTGGTCATGCCGTTTTATGCTTTATATCCCACCCTAAACGTGGAGCAGGCAAATATTCAAAAATATGGCTTAACCCATCTGGACGCGCAATCACACCCAACTGCGAAACGGATTGTTGAATTATTGGAAAAGGCAGAAATAAAAAAGAATGTCACAATCTTTGTGAGCGATCGGGACGACCTGGACGGACCTTTTGCATTTGGAACTTTTCGCAAAAACTTCCTGGCGATCCCCGCCTGGTTCTTGAGCGACTACCCTGCCCACCCGGATGAATATGACGCAGTGTTGTTCCATGAAATTGCACACATTAAATTTGGTGACTCATGGAAAAAAGAATTTGCTCAGTCGTTGACATTGGTATATCTGGGGATTATGTCTTTTATCTTCTTCTTCATTGCTTACTTGCTATATTGGTACAGTACCGACCCACAGAACTGGCAAGTGTTTGATGAATTTCTAAAAACCGCCTTACAAACCAGATATTATTTTTTGTCTACAGATGCAATTCCATATACTCCAGGAATAGGTAAATACCTCGGTTTTCTGTCGTCGGCACCATGGTTTTTTGCCTTGATGTGCCTCGCGGGATTTGTAGTGTATACCTCCCTGCGCATTCTAGCGCAATCACGTGAATTGGTTGCCGATGCTTTTGCATCACAAATGACCAGCACCCAAACCATCATAAGAGCTTATAGTTTAATATTGATGAATATCATGAAGCGGTCAAGAATAAGTAGATTTAAGAAGCAGCAGTGGAAGTTCGCAAAGAAGATGTACACTTTTTGGGAGCGCTGGTTGAGTTTTCATCCACGTGGCAATGAACGTTTGCAAAGTCTCCACGACACAAATCCTATCTTAAATTATCATGTGCAATCCATCTTGCTAGGCGGGGTAATCGCCGAAATGGCTAACTGGCAGACTTCCATCCAAATCAGATTTTATAATTCAGATTATCAAATCTTGGGGTATACCCTGCCGTTTGTAGTTGGAATATGGTTGCTTTTTGTAGCCAATGGGTTCTTTGTAGCAGATCATATGAAAAGCAATACCAGTATTATTTCCCCAGTGCTTCGGAATGCCATAGTCTACTCTTTTGGTGTCGGTATTGTCCACGCTGTTCTTGTTTTTACATTTGGATTGAGTCAGGGAAGGTTCGCGCTTGAAAGTGCTTGGTATTCCTCTTTCGAGGTTCTACCATCTGTGGTTGTATACGCTTTTATTTTACCTTTCACCCTGTTCGTGAGTGGACTGATAAATGCTGCAATTGCGCGATATTATTTGCGGCTTGGGATCACCCGCGCAGATTTTCTGCAAAAGACCAGTTTGATCAATTTGCTATTGATGTTAATTTCTTGGAATGGAATTTTCAGACCTTTCCTTGCATCGTTTGGTTTTGCGTCATCAGAGTTTCTTGGGATATGGGGAACTGATATTTGGATCGGGATTATGACTTTAGTCGCAATTTGGGCTGTCCGTTTACAAAATAAAACGATTACGACGAAATGCCCAAATTGCCAAAGCAGAATTAGGCTGCCTGCTAATCAATCTCAATGCCCTGAATGTAATCACATGACAAGTCAATGGGCTTTTGTACAAGACGACCTTGTAAAGAAATCAATATAAAGCATCATTCGATTTGTAGTGCCTGAGGAAAAATATGAGTGAATCTTTGAAGGAAGTTCGACCAACCCAAGTCCGTTCTGAATTAATGGAAATTGTGCTAAAAGACTTGCGCGGTCCTGCGAACCAGCAATTCCCTGT
>JAIFKY010000071.1 GCA_020049345.1 Anaerolinea sp. | reverse complement strand
CTTCTTTGGACAGGGTTACGCCCTTGCCTCTTTTCTTGCGGTCTGGCGACCATTCGCGGATGTCATAGTTTGCATCTTCGTCGTTCCAACTGATCAGGTTGATTTCCTTGGTCCACTTTGATGCGGATTTTGAAAGCACGCCGATCTTTTTGATGATTTCATATTTGATGTCGGACATTTCATTGTTCCTTTTTATAACGGTTCTTCGCCGTCAACAATATATTTCCCCTGCTCTTCCTCGACTTTTCTTTCAAATTTCTCTGGACTTTCCAAGCCGCCCAATTGCTCTATTTTTTGCTCAATCTGACTAAGATATGGCGTCCAATCATCCTTTACTTGTTTCGTGGTGTAGTGCAGGGATCGCCAATCATCTAATTCCATGTCATTTCGACGCCAGGTGTCGTAATCAATTTTTGCTTTTGAATCATGATGAAAGGTATACCCGTCAGTCTCAATTGCCAGTTTGCCATTATTGCAGAAGATGGCAAAGTCAAGAAAGTATTTCTTTTCCTGAATGACAACCTTCCATTGGCGCTCTGCAAGAATGCCAATATATTTCAACGCCTTCCATAACCTGTTTTCGAGCGGACTGTCATCAAACAAGTCGTTGATTTGCTCTGCGCTTTCAAATTTCTCCAAAGTGGTTGGGATAAAGACCAGCCGCCGTGGGCGGTAACTGATAATTGGCGCATACCTTGTTTGCAGTTTTTTCAGTTGTATCCGATAGTATAAATTTTCTGCCTTACCTGCGTTCTTCTCGTCGTCTGGAAATAATTCCTTGCGTGGAACAATATCTATTTGTTGCACTTCCCCAAAGTGACGAATTTTGTATGCTTCTTCTTCACCAAAGACTTTGCCTTGATAAAACGCCAACGTCTTAGGAGGCCAGCGTTTAGGCGCAGTTTCCATAGGGATATGATACCAGCCCTCGCTTTTCAAAATATCAAGGGCTGATTTTTTTGGCAGCAGGGCAACAAGAAGTTCTTTTTGCTTTTTTTCTTGAAATGCCATTTATTCCGTCTTCTCATAGGCTTCGACAATTGCCTTTGCCAATGCCTGATATTGACCGCGCCATTCACGCGACAAGGGTTCGAAAATACTGTAAAGCGCGTGCAATTGTTCTTTATTCAACACGCCATTCAGCATGTACTTGCCCTTTTCTATTTCAGTGATCTTTACAACAGTCGGGTAATCCTTGGATGTTTTTACTTTGCCTGCCATATTATTCTCCTTATTTCTTTTTGTTTTCTTCAGGTGTGACGCCTAGAAATTCATTCAGGCGAATGGCAATACGCTTTCGTCTTTCAGAAAGAAAATTCTTGTATGAGGTAATTTCCAATAAATCTGGATTAGTTGGTATACATTGCGCTGTAAAAGCAGATTCGCCAGCCTTCGCAATAAGAGCCGGGAAATATTCCAAAGGAGGTTTGTCGCTAATGGTACGATTTGTTTTACCTCCAATAAAGGCAAGGTTGGCAATATCGTCAGCATCGCGCACATTGTTATAGTGTTTTTTTAGAACTCCTTTAGGGAAAACGTGATGAAATTGCAAACGATGCTGAGCGCCTGAATGACCTAAGGCTATCGCAATATTTGAATTCCAATCTTTGGCACCTGCGGAGCTAAATGCAAGAAACATTGTCTTGAACAGGGCGCTTCTTTGATTGCGGCCTTCCAGTTCCTCTGGTGAAATATCCAATCGTCCAACCTGATTACGCAGTCTGTCAATAAGCGATTCAACTCCGCCGCCATCTCTAAGGACGGCGATATCCTGGTCAAGAATTGTCTCGCTGGAGCCTCGAGAAAATCTACCCTTCGCATTTGCTAATAATGCCCAATATTTCAGGAGTTCTGATTCTTTAGCGGTAATATTGTAATTACGCTTATGACCGAAATATGCCAATGCAACCACTAGAAAAGGCGAAGATAAGAGTACTGGGTCGTTAATCCCCAGGTTGCTTTTTAGGAAATTGATGGCGAATTCCATGCCTTCACAGCTTGCTTTCCAGGCAGATTGAATCTGAGCGACAGTGAAACTTCCAACGGTTTGAAAGCGAGATTGACCGCTTGCAAACACCATCATATTTCTTAGATGGAGACCTAAATCGAAATCAAATCCTGCTTTTGCGCATTTATTTTGAAATTCTTGAAAGATGGCAAGAGAGGTTCTCCATTTTGCGGTGATTTGGGCAAGCGCTAGGTCAGAACCACGAAGTTTTGCTCCTAATGAATTCACCCTAACAAATATCTCCGTCACTTCATCATAGGACATGCTTCGTTCAAGGACATCCATGCGATAGATATATTTCTTAATTGCACGCAGACGAGCAAGTCGTTGACTATATTTTTTATATAAAGGATCGCTAATCTTTTCAATGCCTGCCCTCGACAAAAACGGAGCATCCTCATCTGTTTTAAAAACATCGGTGACTTTAACCCAATGAGGAAGGGATTCGATTTTGCTTGTTGAAACAAGGAAGGTCATTTTGTCGAATCTTTTTTGCAGTTCATCTTCATTGGCGTCTGCGTCATCCTCTCCGTCAATATCCTCTTCGTCATCATCTATGTCAGAATCTTCGGCTACTTCCGTAATCAATGCCAATTGTTCAGGATGTTCAAGGTTGAACAATATTTCAATCGGTCTCTTACGCCCGCGTACTGTGATTGGTTCGCCACGAATTACCGCTGACAAGGATGTCAGGCGTTGTTGTCCATCGAGTAATAAGCGCGTACTTTGATATGGATTTCCTTTTTGCTCAATTGCGAAATTCTGCATTGGAACAGATTCGTCTGTTTCCCATAGCAAAATTGCGCCCGAAGGATAGCCACGATAGAGCGAATCAAGCAAATCTCTTACCCGAGGCGAGCGCCATACATAGCGGCGTTGCATTTCTGGTAAACGCAATTCTCCACGTTCGATCATGCCTACAAGTTCTTCAACAGTTGCTTCTGCTTTTGCCATATTATTTACCTTCCTTGAAGTATCCTAATTCTTCTAACCTTCGATGTGCTTCTGTACGTTCTTCTTCAGTAAATAAACTTTTGAATTTATCCTGCAAGATCACTGCTTCCATTGACTCGTACAATAAATTCAATTTCCACAATTCAAACAGGCCTGTTTGCGGTTCGGACTTCGCCAACAATCTTTTTGCGGTTTCTTTGCCTTTGAGTTCTTCGAGCATTTGCAGAAAATAGGTGGCAACATAACCACGTTTGCGAGCAGCATCATAAGTGCCCCGCAGTTCTTCGGTAAGTTCATCTTCGAGATTCATGGTTGACCATTCAACTACCTTCGCAGTTTCGTATAAGAAGTGACCAATCTGCACTTCTCGGTTACTGAAACTACACGTAGATTATTCAAGCCAGTCTGATCTTTGACATACTTACCGACCCAGTTATTGATGATGTCATCTGTTAGATCGTCGCTCAGATCATTGCTTAGGCTGTCGTAACGCCTGCGTAATTCAGGATCACCTTCAATCTTCTGGAATACTTCCAGAATAATATCCTCGCCGTATAGTTCGGAAAATGTAGCAAGCACATCCTTGACAAGAATTTGGACGCCTTCAGTTTTCATGGTTATCTCCTTATACCTTGTTCCGTATTCAAACCTACCACATCATGGCTTCACTGGGAAAAAGAAACGCCACCATCCAGCGAACCAATCCCGCAGCGAGTTGACATCCACAATGCCCCATACCACCAGCGCAGACAGGACGATCAGCACATAGCCGAGCAAAACGGATGTGCTATCCGCAGAGTCTTTCCCGCGCCCAAAAATATCCAGCGCAAAGCGACCGATGATACGCGGCAGGGACACAAACACAGCGGACAATATCCTCACCAGCGGAGACTGATTCCCAGCGGCAGGATGAACGGGAGCCGTTTCCACTTTGACAGACTCAACCGCAGGCGGAGCGACGCTTTTCACCACAGGCGCAGACTCACTCCCCACACGGACGCCATTCAATAGTTGGCGGACATTGACCATGACGGTCTTGCCGTCCACTGAGCGGGGAAATTCTGCTATGTTGTCGCGTTCAAATTGAAGCAACTCGGCGTAATCCAAAACAAGGTCGGGATACTCAGGGTGCGGAACTTTTTGAACGGCTTCGATCTTGATAATCGTCTTGTGAATGGCGTCAAACTCCGCGCGGATGACGGATAAAAAGTCACGGCGGGTATTCTCTGCGCCATTGACCCAGATATAAATTTTGCGTTCTTCCGTATCCGCCTTGACCAACGCCGTGTTGCCATCCTTTTGCAGCACCACGCCAGCGCGCCAGACGGTTTTGTGGATGTAAGCATTCATGCGGACAATGAAGCGCGAGACGATACTTGAAGGCAGTATGTTGTAGTGATACTGGAAAGCCAGAGCGCCATCCCATTCGCCCGTGAACGGCTCATCTTTGGGCAGCAGATCAGGGACAAGGAAGGTTTGCTCAGGCACGATGTCATAGCACAATTCAAACTTGCGCATCATGTCCACAATGAACAGGCGTTTATTGGCGGGATAATCATCTTCGGGCAGGATGTCCGCCAGCATGGAACGTTCCAACACGCCTTTGTTTTGGAACAAGGCATGAGCATTGAGGATTTTGTACACGCCATTGGTGACCCACTGCGGATTGAGAATGCCAAGCGCTTCAAGACGTGGGTCATCCTGAAAGTGCAGGACAATTCCCAAATCATGTAAGAAACCAATCAATGTACGCTGACTCAGTTCATCCTTTACTTCCAGTTCAGCACATTTTTCTTCATATCTTTCCTGACTGATGTAGTTTTGTTCATGCCCCAATTCCTCCAATTGCGCTTTGACGTTAAACCAGGCTTCTGGAATAGAATCACGAACATGCGGCAAGGCATTGACCTGCTCAGTTATAGCAGATTTGAGTTCTTCAAGTCCCGCGCCACTGGCAGCAGAGGTTTCAAGAATACCAAAAATATTAGGATATTTCTTTTGTAAACCCGTGCGATCAATATCGAGTGGATGTTGATCAATTTTGTTTCCTATAAGCAGCACAGGCGAATCGCCGCCAAAAGATTGAATTATTTTCAGCCAATACTCAACACGATTTTCTTCCTGAGAAATACGGGAATCCAGCACCAATAGGTAAAGGCTACGGCGAGTAAGAAAGAATTGATGGGTAGCGTGCATAATCTCTTGCCCGCCAAAATCCCATATATTGACGCGTAAGGTTTCAGGTTGATTTTCACCTGTTTTTGTATCAGAAGTTTTTGTGTTAACCACCTGCCAGCGATTAATAGCAATTCCATCTGTTTTAATTTCAGAAGAACTAAAAGCATCGTCCGTCAATCGTCGGATGAGTGAAGTCTTACCAACACTTCCCTGCCCAACTACTAGCATTTTGGTTTCTGAAAGTGGTTGACGCTTACCACCCCAAACCCAGTTGAGATAGTTAAAAATTTCTCGTGGTTCTTCGGCTTTATCTAGTATCTCTGGTGGAATTGACAAAGGATTGCCACGCAAATCAAATCGCTCGAATAAATTTGGCAATTTTTGCAGACTAGACGGCAGATCAGTCAGTTGGTTTCCATGAAGATCGAGCAACGTCAACTTGGTTAGTTGGCAAATTTCTGGAGGCAATCTTGCAATTTGGTTGTTTCCTACACATAAATTTCCTAACATAGAGAGTTTTCCAACTTCTGGCGGCAAAGATGTAATCTGATTGTCGGAAATATCTAGTGAAATCAGGTCAGATAATTTCTCGATTTCTTTTGGAAGGTAAGTGATCTGGTTGTGAGAAAGGTTGAGTTCAGTTAATTTGTGAAGCAAACCAATTTCCGACGGCAGGCTGACAAGTTGATTATTAAAAATGATAAGATGTGTAAGGTTTGTGAGGTTTGCAATTTCAGATGGAAGATAGGCAATTTTGTTATTTGGGATATACAGCGAGGTCAATTGTGTGAGTTGCCCAATTTCCCGTGACAGAGATGTAAGTTGATTGCTGCTAAGGTTGAGTAATGTCAGAGTGGTGAGTTTCCAAAATTCTGGCGGAAGGCTAGTAAGCCTATTTTCGGAAAGATTTATATCTTGCAATTTGACAAGATTGCCAATTTCTCGCGGAAGGCTGGTGATCTGATTATGTGAAACGTAAAGTTTGACGAGATTCGGCAATTCCCCAATTTCAGGAGGCAGGCTGACAATGTGCGTAAAACTGACAAGAAGAGTATTCAGGTTTTTTAGTTGTCCAATTTCAAGCGGCAGATCCTCAAGATTATTTCCAGAAAGATCGAGAAACATTAGTTGGGAGAGTTGCCAAATTTCTGTTGGCAATTTGGCAACTTCATTAGCCCGAAGCGAGAGCATAATAAGTTGAGAGAGAGAGCCAATTTCTGGTGGAAGGTTGGAAAGTTTATTGACAGACAGGTCAAGGGATGTCAACTCAAAAAGTTGCCCAATTTCAAGTGGCAATCTGGTGATCTGGTTATCAGATAAGTTAAATGATTCCAGTTTGGTAAGTTTTCCAATTTGTGGCGGCAAACTGGCAAGTTGATTACGAGTAAGGTTGAGTAAAGTTAAATTTGTAAGTTGCCCAATCTCGGGTGGCAAATCAACAAGTTTGTTATCAGAAAGGTCAAGTGATGTCAGGTTAGTAAGATTGCCTATTTCAGGTGGCAGGAAGGTCAGGTTTAAAGATGATAAATCTAACTCTTTTGCCAGCAACGATCTTTGGATACGCCCCGCCGCTTTTTCTTCAGGTGACTTACTCTCTTCCATCATTAACCTTCCTTCATCTTCCCAAACTCCCCCATCGCAGCGGACTTGACATCCTCCCCAACCAGCAGGGACGCGGACAGGATATGGGCAAACTTGCTTTCGGTAAGTCCGTATATCATCTCTTTCACCTACTTCCCCATCTTCTTGAATTCTTCCATCGCCCCAGCCTTGACATCCTCCCCGACCAGCGGAAACGTGGACAGGATGTGGGCGAACTCGCTTTCGGTGAGACCGTAGAGGTGGGCGATCATGCCGTCCAGTTCGGCGCGGAGTTGGGCACGTTCTTTGGGATCGGTGGCGCCTTTCTTGTGACTGCCCAGCCCGACTTCTTTGGCAAGTTCATCGAATTCTGGCGTGGTGCAGATGAGTTTGGCAGCGCGCTCGAC
>JAIFKY010000018.1 GCA_020049345.1 Anaerolinea sp. | reverse complement strand
CCCGAACTCGCCAGCCGTTGGGGAGTGATGAGTGTGCCAACGACATTCGTGATCGACCCAAAAGGAAAACTGCGCCATGTCAATCACGGCGTGACGCGTGCAGAAAAATTATTAGTTCAAATCAATGACAGATAATCGTTTTGATTCTGGATTCAGGCGTGGCAGTCACCATTTTCCCCGATTCGGGTTATAAATGTTTAAGGTATCATCCCAGAGATTGTTTAATAAGCCCGCTTTTTGACCACAAAGGCACGAAGTCTCAAAGACTCGAAAGGAAAAACTTTGTGGCTTTGTGTCTTGGTGACTTCGTGGTCAAAAGGTGACTGTCACCTTTCCCCGTATTTTTGAGAAGGTACGTTTGAGCAATAAAAACTTTGGAGCAACGAATGAGCATCATCATCCCCCCAGACCTGCTTGCAAAAATCCACGCCCACGGCGAACAAGCCTTTCCCGATGAAGGAGCCGGTTTCCTCTTCGGTTCTGGTGACGAAGACCGCCAAGTGTCTGCCGTTTACGAACTGCCCAACGCGCGCGAAGATGAAGCGCGGCACAACCGCTATCTCATCACCCCGCAGGATTATCTCAAGGGCGAACTCGAAGCCGAGCGTCTTGGGCTGGATGTCATCGGTGTGTTTCACTCCCATCCCAATTCACCCAACCACGCTTCTGAATATGACCGTGATTGGGCGCAGCCATTTTTTTCCTACGTCATCACCAGCGTCTATGACGCAAAAGCTGTCGAGAGCCGTTGCTGGCGTCTCAGCGAAGACCGTTCGCAATTTCTCGAAGAAAACATTGCCTAATCGCCTGAAAGGAAATCACGTTTTCCAGAACAAATCATGTCATCCCTTCGGGATTTGAATACCTTACGCAATCTTCTTCTATAATCCTGCCATCCCTTCGGGATTACAAACTGCACATCATCAGATATAAATTTAATGAGGAGAAAGTTTTTTCCATGACCACCATTCGCATCCCCACCCCCTTGCGCGCCTACACCGGCGGGCAGATCGAAGTCTCAGTCGCAGGACCCACCGTCGCCGAAGCCATTACCGAACTGACCACCCGCCACCCATCCATCAAACCGCACATCCTCCAGGAAGATGGAGAACTGCGTCCCTTTGTCAATCTTTTCAAAGGCGAAGAGAACATCAAAGATCTACAGGGGCTGAAGACCGCCATCGCCGAAGGCGACAAACTTCTGCTCATCCCCAGCATCGCAGGCGGATAATATGTCCACAGAACTTTCCCACGAAGAGATTCTGCGTTACTCGCGCCACCTACTCATTCCCGAAGTGGGATTGGAAGGACAAAAGAAGCTCAAGTCATCCTCCGCGCTGGTGATCGGCACAGGCGGACTAGGTTCTCCCGTTGCGCTGTATCTGGCAGCCGCCGGCATCGGACGCATTGGACTGGTTGATTTCGATGTGGTTGACTCAAGCAATCTCCAGCGTCAGGTCATTCACGGCACTGCCACCATCGGCAAGTTGAAGGTTGAAAGCGCGCGCGACCGCCTGAACGACTTGAACCCCGATATTCAGATCGATGTTTACAACGAGCCTTTCACCTCCGAGAATGCGATCCGCATCGCCAGCCAATACGACATTCTGATCGACGGCACCGACAATTTTGCGACCCGCTACCTGACCAATGATGTCTGCGTCTTCCTCGGCAAGCCGAATGTGTACGGTTCGATCTTCCGCTTCGATGGGCAAGCCAGTGTCTTCGACGCCCGCACGGGACCGTGCTATCGTTGTCTCTTCCCTGAGCCGCCGCCACCCGGACTGGTTCCCTCGTGCGCTGAGGGCGGTGTGCTTGGCGTGCTGCCCGGCACCATCGGCACCATTCAGGCGACTGAGGCGCTCAAGGTTCTTTTGGGCATCGGATCGCCGCTGATCGGAAAGTTGCTGCTCTACAATGCCCTGGACATGTCTTTTGATTATGTCAACCTGAAAAAGAATCCGAAATGCCGCGTCTGCGGTCCCAATGCGGATATCAAAGAATTGATTGACTACGAGGAATTTTGCGGCGTCCCCGGACGCGACCACGACGAAGGCTCCGCCGGCGCAGGCTGGGATATTGACGCTCCACAACTCGCTGATCTGCTTGCCCAAGCGGATGCTCCGCTGCTGTTAGATGTACGCGAGCCGCACGAGTTGGAAATATCATGGCTGGATAATGCGGTGAACATTCCGCTCGGCGCGCTGGCTGCCCGCCTCTCAGAACTGGACAGCGCGCGCGAGATGGTTGTCTTTTGCAAAGGCGGCACACGGTCAGCCCGCGCGCTCGAACTGCTGGTCAGCGCCGGATTCAAGAAGGTCAAGAACCTGCACGGCGGAATCAACGCCTGGGCGCAATCTGTGGACACCAACCTGCCTGTTTATTGAGCACAATCTACAATAAGTTGGGCACGTTTCAAATGAGTTGAGAGAAAGCCGTATTGCGTGTAACGTGTTCCGTTTGAAGGTGAAACACGTTACAAATTGCAAGGTTCAATTGAAATGAAACACCCCCCAATCATTTCACTCCTTCAGAGTTGTTTGTGCGTAACATCAGTTAATAACTTCACCACGAAGTCACCAAGACACAAAGCCACAAAGTTTTTCTTTTCGAGTCTTTGAGACTTCGTGCCTTTGTGGTCAAAAATGGACTTTTGCAAGAGGGCTAATAGAGAAAATCCGCGCGATGATTTGCAAAAGTCATGCTCAAAGCGCATCAAGACCCCCGAGTTCTTGATGCGCTCATGATAAAATTGACCCATGCAACCATCTCTGGAAAAACTTAGAAAATTCTTTCGTTTAGAACACGAAAACAAATATGTGAACACCGCCATCATTGGCGGACTTGCCAAGATGCTCGATTTTTGGGAAGGCGAAGCCCGCGCCGATGGCGTTGCCGAGGAAGTGATTCAAGCCGTGGTGGCGCGCCTGCGTTCCTACGAAAAACTCAGCCCCGATGGACGGGCTGAGTCGCTTAAAGGCTTGTGGAAACGCATTGGCGAAACCTATCCCGAAGCGGGGCAAAAGCCAAAAACACAGACCCAGCCCCCCCAAAAGCAGAACCAGCCTCCCCGACCGCCCAGAGCCGCGCAGGTTTCAACTCCAATCAATGCAGAAGCGCCTGTGTTACCCTCTCAACGCCCCGAGAATCAACCTCAACCGCAAGTACAACAAAAGCCACGGCAAGCCGTTGCGCCGCGTTCTGAATCGGTGCCTGGCGCGAAGACCAGCCAAACCCCCGCCGCGCTGAATGCGGAACTGACGGTCTTGCAAGGCGTGGGTCCCAAACATGCTGAAACGCTGACCAACCTGGGGATGAAAACACTCGGCGACATGCTGTATTACTTCCCGCGCCGTTATGAAGATTACAGCCAGCTCAAGCCGATCAAGGCTCTTTTTTATGGCGATGTGGTGACCGTGCTTGGCACAATTCAAAGCGTGCATACCCGCCCCATTCGCGGCGGCAAATCATCCATCATTGAAGTTGTAATCAGCGATGGCACAGGGTCGCTGCGCCTTTCGTATTTCAATCAACCCTGGCTTGCCAACCGATTCAAGCAAGGCGATGCAATTTCCGTTTCAGGCAAGGTCGATCAATACCTGGGTCGCCTTGTGATGAACAGCCCCGATTGGGAGCCGATTGAAATTGAAAACTTGCATACCGCTCGCATTGTTCCCGTTTATGCGCTGACTGAAAAAATAACGCAAAAATGGCTGCGCGGAATTATGAATCAAGTGGTAGCGCATTGGGCGCCCGCAGTGGTAGATGCCCTCCCCGATACCGTTCGATTCGCGGCGCGGCTGGTTTCACTGCCCGAAGCCCTGACACAGGTTCATTTTCCCGTTTCGCAGGATCGGCTCAAAGCCGCGCGAGAGCGGCTTGGCTTCGACGAAATCTTTTATCTGCAAATGGGAGTGCTGCGCCAAAAACGGGATTGGAAATCTGTCGAAGGTCGCCGCTTCCCTGTCTCAGCCGAGTGGCTGGATTCGCGTTTCAGCAGCCTTCCCTACACCTTGACCTCTGCCCAACAAAAATCGCTCGAAGAGATTCGCGCCGACCTTAATTCTGGCAAGCCCATGAACAGACTCGTGCAGGGCGATGTTGGTTCGGGTAAAACTGTTGTCGCCGCTTTAGCCGCCGCCATGGTAATTAACAGCGGCGCGCAAGCCGCAATCATGGCGCCAACTTCCATTTTGGCAGAACAGCATTACCGCAACTTTACCAACCTTTTGGCGGGTGAGGGCGGCGTGCTGAAAGAAAACGAAATTCGTTTGCTGGTGGGAGCCACACCCGACATCCGCAAAGAGGAAATCCGTCAGGGGCTGGCGGATGGCTCGGTGAAAGTTGTGATCGGCACGCACGCGGTGATTGAAGACGATGTTTTGTTCAAAGATTTGCAATTCATTGTGATTGACGAACAACATCGCTTTGGCGTTGAACAACGCAAGGAACTACGAAGCAAAGGCACAAATCCGCACCTGCTGGTGATGACCGCCACGCCCATTCCACGCTCGCTGGCGTTGACTGTTTTCGGCGACCTCGATATTTCTGTGATTGACGAAATGCCCGTCGGGCGGCAACCCATCAGCACCTATGTCCTTCGTCCGCAGGAACGCGAGCGCGCTTTCACGCTCATCCGCGGACAGATCAAAGACGGCAGGCAGGCATTTATCGTTTATCCGTTAATTGATGAAAGCGAAAAGATCGAAGCCCGCGCCGCTGTGGATGATTTTGGAACTTTGTCGAAAGAAATTTTCCCCAAACTCAAAGTTGGCCTGTTGCACGGACGAATGAAGCCCGCTGAAAAAGATGAAGTGATGGCGAAGTTCCGCGACAAGGAATATGATATTCTCGTTTCGACCACCGTTGTCGAAGTGGGCGTAGACGTGCCAAACTCAACCGTGATGTTAATTGAAGGCGCAGACCGTTTTGGTCTGGCGCAACTTCATCAACTGCGCGGGCGGGTGGGACGCGGCGCAGAGCAGTCGTATTGTCTGCTGATCCCCACCCACGAAGACGCCACCGAGAATGAACGCCTGCAAGCCATGTCACAAACCAACAGTGGTTTTGAATTGGCAGACCTTGATTTGAAGACCCGCGGTCCAGGTGAATTTTTAGGCACGCGTCAGGCAGGTTTTGCCTCCGCATTGAAGATGGCAAGCATCACCGATGTGTCTTTGATCGAAAAAGCGCGCGCGCAGGCACAAGCCCTGTTTGAGCGCGATCCATATTTACAGCAACCCGAACACGCCTTGCTTGCAGAAGCCTTTGAAAGATTCTGGGGCGAGGGAAAAGGAGATGTTAGTTAAATTAGTAATTAGTAATTAGGTAATTAGGGATCAGGTAATTAGGCGCTCGACCTAATTACCTGTGTAACTAGTACCTGGGTAACTAATCAACTATGCAACTAATCAACCAATTATGGTTAGAGCATTATTTCCCGGCACGTTTGACCCGATTCACCTCGGTCACATTGATATCGCAACGCGCGCGTCGCGCCTTTTTGATGAAGTTGTGATGGCTGTTTATGACAAGCCATTGAAAAATTTGATGTTTTCTCCCGAGGAACGCATTTCGCTGGTGCGTGAAGCCTTCAAAGATAATCCGAAAATAAAAGTTACAGGCTACAGCGGATTAACCGTTGATTTTGCCCACAAAATCGACGCGCATGTGGTTGTGCGTGGTTTGCGCGTTTTTTCTGATTTCGAGTTTGAATTTCGTATGGCATTGGCAAACCAGCGCCTTGCGAAAGATATTGAAACCATTGCGCTGATCACCGCTGAACAACATACATTTTTATCATCGTCCACCGTGCGCGAAATTGCCATGCTCAACGGTGATGTCTCCAGCATGGTTCCGCCGTATGTCAAGGCAGCCTTGCACGCCAAGGTAATTAATATGGGAGAGCAATCCCTGCCGAACGCATTGCGCGATTAATTTGTGCTAGAATCACTTCATGTTTTTGGCAGACAAAGATCATGCAATATAATTTTGATTGGGATCCAATAAAGGCAAAGCAAAACCTCCGCAAGCATGGTGTTAGTTTTGAGCGTGCCGCCATGATTTTCCGTGATCCCTTTGCTATATCAATTTATGATGATGAACACAGCGATGATGAAGACCGTTGGATTACAATAGGGTCAGAATCAAATGAAATACTTCTTGTAGTTGTGCATACGTTTCGAGGAAGCGACGCGCAATCTTCACTTATTCGTATAATTTCCGCCAGAAAGGCAGATCGTGATGAATCTAAACAGTATCACGAAAGGCGCTAAAATGAAAAAAAAATATGATTTTTCAAAAGGCGAACAAGGCAAGTTCTATAATCCTGATGCCGTTTTGAAACTTCCCATCTATCTGGATGATGATCTTGTCGGTTTTATTGAAGAATATGCCAAGGAAAAGAAAGCGGACTTACAAACCGTTGTTAACGACATTCTACGTCACAACAAGGAAATGCTTCAGGCGCTAAAAGTATAAAATTGCTTGAAGGAGAGAGAAAAACATGGACATACTGCAACTCATTGACCGATTGGAAGAACTCTTCAACGCCGCCAAGGCTGTGCCTTTTACACACAACGTTGTTGTGGACGAAGATCGCATGTTGGAATTAATTGACCAGATGCGAATCGCCATTCCCGAAGAAGTAAAAAAGGCGCAGCAAGTCATGGCACAGCGTGACCGCGTAATGGCGCAGGCACAGGAAGAAGCCAACCGCACTTTACAACTTTCACGCGATAAATCTGAGCAAATGGTACAGAAGGATATTATCGTGCAGGAAGCCCAGCGCCGCGCAGACCAAATTCTGGCGCAAGCCCGTGGCGAAGCAGAATCTACCCGCGTGGATGCTGATAACTATGTGGTGGATACGCTCATGCAATTGCAGGATCAAATATCCAAATTGAGCGGGCAGGTTAACAATGGCATTCGCATGGTGCAGGAAGACCAAATGAGAAAAACATCATCTTCCGCCGCTTCTGAACGCGAAGGATAGTTAAATAAAAAAATCCCATCCAACGCGATGGGATTTTTTTATTTAATTCTTCTCTACCGTACATTTCGTAAATTTATGTCGTTGCGAGCCGCCGATCTTGTTCTTAGGCGGCGTGACAACCTCTTTTTACCAGAAATATTCCATACGA
>JAIFKY010000101.1 GCA_020049345.1 Anaerolinea sp. | reverse complement strand
GGTTGTTTTCACAGGCTTCGAGGTCAGCCAGAGCCGCGCAGTTGATCAGCCATTGGGGTCGGGCAAAGTCGAGGGCTGAGTCCAATGTCTCAGCGTTTAATAAATCGCCGTTCAAAACTCTAAATGGCGCGCGGGTCAGTTTGCCGCGATCTATTGCGACAAGTTCATGCTTGTTCATTGTTTCAAGCGCAAAGTTGATGCCAAGCAGACCACTGGCCCCTGTGATGAGAATACGCGCCATAATTTTTTATCCTTCGAGTTTGCCTTGCGCGAACAATTCTTCAAACGGCGCGATGTATTTTTTTATGCCTTCAATATCGAGCCATTCTGCATTGTTGTCGCTGGAATAAAAATAACCTTCTTTTAAAGGGGCGCCTTTGTTCTGCCACGAATATCCAAACCATGTGGCTTCGGCGGGTTGTACGACAAACATTTTATCCAGTTCAATAGTGTGACGCGCTTCGTCTTCAGAGATGAGCATCTCGTGCAGTTTCTCGCCGGGACGAATGCCGATGATATTAATTTCAGCGTCTGGCGCAATGGCTTTGGCAAGGTCAACCACTTTTGTGCTGGGAATTTTGGGGACGAAAACTTCGCCGCCTTCCATTTGTTCGATGCAATCAATGACAAAGCGCACGCCTTGATCAAGCGAAAGCCAGAAGCGGGTCATGCGATCATCGGTGACCGTGATTTTTCCGCCTGCGCGTTGTTTGAGAAATAACGGGACGATTGATCCGCGCGAGCCGACGACGTTGCCGTACCTGACGCACGAGAAGCGGGTTGCCGAGCCCCCGGCATAGGCGTTGCTTTGAATCGTCAACTTTTCTGCGGCGAGTTTTGTTGCGCCGTAAAGGTTTGCAGGGCTGACGGCTTTGTCGGTGCTGACCATTAACACTTTTTTGACGCCCGCATCCAGCGCGGCTTCGACGACATTTGCCGTGCCCATGATGTTGGTCTTGATTGCTTCCACCGGATTGTATTCACAGGCGGGGACTTGCTTCAACGCCGCCGCGTGGACGACAATATCCACGCCATGCAAGGCGCGCATAAGGCGCTCGCGGTCACGAATATCGCCGATGAAGTAACGCAGGTTTTCCTGGTTATATCCGCCGACCTGCATTTCGTGCTGTTTCAATTCGTCACGGCTAAAAACAATGACCTTTTTGGGCTGTTTTTCCGCGAGCAAAATTTTAATGAATTTCTTGCCAAACGAACCTGTTCCGCCTGTAACCAATACTACTTGATCTTTCCAGTCCATAATAATTTCTCCTTGTTATCCTTAGGGTGGGTTTGCAACCCGCCGCTACCTGTGTTTTTCAAGCGCGTGTGTCAGGCTAAAAGCCTGACCTACTTTAATGCTTCGAACAAGCCTGAGTCTTTTGTGATGAAGATTTTGCCTTCTTTTTCAAGGGTGGCAATTAAGTCTTTTTTCAATTCGCCAAGTTTTTCTTCTGACACATCTGCCGCGCTAATTGACGAACGGATGTACGCAACCAACGGTTCCAGTTCGGTCACTTCCAAATTATCAGCGTACTGTGATTTCTTCACCAGCGAAAAAATATTCTGTAATTGCTGAAATCCATTTTCAAGTGTAAACGGATTGACGAACATATCGGGACGCGGGTTGGTATTGACGCGCTTCAGCAATTGGTACATTTCGCGCATGTGGGCATTGCCAACGGTCGTTGCAATTAAACGACCGTCATTTTTTAGCACACGCTTGATCTCAATCAAAGCCTTTTCGCGATCAGCGACATGATACAGCATGTGATTGGCAATGACTGCATCGAATGTTTTATCAGGGTATGGAATTGTCTGCGCGTCCATTTGCTCAAACTTGAAATTACGCCCAAGCGGAACCAGATTCCGCCACGCAGCATCCAACATTCCGTCTGAGAGATCGGTGAGGGTGATCACCCAGCCCGCAGGGATTCGACCCGCGCATTCCTTCCACATTTCAGCAGAACCACAGCCCAATTCCAAAATTTTAGATTCCGCTGGCAGTTGGACAAGTGTATCAAAAATCCAGTTAAACCAGCCCTGCGGATTGACGCTGAATTTTTGATGAATTGCAATCCGCGCGTCCAGGTTGCCTGAATCTTTGTACTGATCTTGCGTGAGGTATTTTTGGTCTGTGAATCTTTGCATGTTATTCTGCGCCATTTTTACAATAGTTTACAGCAATCACCTGTTCGATTTCAGGACTCAACGGTTCCTGAATATTAGTCAGCGTATCACACGCTTCCTGCCGCAAAAATTTATCTCCGACAATCCGCTTGGCTGTTTGCTTCAGTTGATCTGCCTTGCCGGTAATGGCGTAGGCTTTCAAAAATGGAATCCATTCCGAGCGGTCTTCAGGGCTGAACTGCAAACGGTTGGCTTGATCTCCAAGCGCAGCAACGCTATCCCATTTTCCCAATTGTGAAGCAAAATCTGCCTGCTGAAAATAAAAACACCAATTGTGTTCAGGCTCTTTGCCAAAAATATATTCGGGTGGAAGGACAGGGCTTGCATCCACAATTATATTTTCGATCTTTGAAGACGGCGCGGCAAGTTTTACATCCACCGAATCAAATGTGGAAATCAAAGGCTCATTTCCATTCAAGACATGCACACATGAAGTTAAGGTTGGCTGGCTGATGACCAGTAAATTTGTGTAATCAAAATCCACAGTGTGGCTGCGGTACTGCGTCTGCTTGAAGAGTTGTCCTGCCAAAATATCTGGCAGGGTTTCGCTGTTGAGCGTCAGTCCGGCAAGCGGATAATTGACTGGGATTTTTCCGGTTGGGTCGGGAAAATAAATCACATTTGCCGCTTCCATCAATCCGTAGCCGCCATCGCCCATGCCATATAACGGGTATTGAATCACCAAGGTGGTTCCAGGCTTAAGCATCGGCACACGCCAACTGACCTGCCACCAAAATTTTTTGAAGCGCAGATTCCTCAGTCACCGCGTTGGACGAAATTCCATAATGCGAGAGCGCTGCCGCGGCGATAATTGCGTACAACGCCAAAGTGCGGGCGCGCGGCAGGGATAGCATATCAAGAAATCCGACCATAAAAACAGCCGCCGCCAGAGAGGCGGGTAAGCCATAATGCGAATACCCTGTGATATTAACGTAGCGATTAGCCATGATAACCGGCAGGATGCCGAACACCATCCCGATGGAACCAAGCAGAAGCGCCTCCTGCCTGTGCAGGGTTGGGACTTCGCCCCGCGCATTTTCATCCGCCGATAGTTTGATCATCCGCTCGGCAGAGATAACCAAAACAAGAATGACCGCTGTAATCAAAAGTCCAAACGCCAAATCACGGAGACGCATTCCCTGCACAAAGTATGGGAATTGGTTGATCCAAGCCAGCACGCTGAGGTTGAGCAAACTATTGTAAATTTGAAAGAACCAGCCCATTAATGTGGCAATGGGACTGCCAAACAATATTTGCAACTGCCCGCCAATATCCGTTGCTTTGCGTTCATTGGTAAAGAAAAACGTCCGCCAGAATAAAAATCCAAGCGGAATAAGTAATGTCCAAGCCCAAACTTTGAGCGTCTTGAGCAATCGCTTTCCGATACCAGGTTGACCGTCGCGATTGACCAGCAAATACACACACACAAAGCGGAAGGCTTCCATTCCAATGGCGTAATCCACGAGGGCGATGTAAAGCCAGCCTGTAACCATTGCGCCAGCCAGGTACGCTATTTTGGAACCCCGGCTTGATGAGGATTGAATCGCCTTCAATGTGAACGCAATCGAAAACACCTGCAACGCCAAGCTGGCGATCATGGGTTGGTATTCAATTGCGCTGATCCACCAAATGTAGCCCGGATAGATCGCAAATAACAAGGCGGCAAGAAAGGCAAATCTTCTTTCTTTGGGCCAAAGGATGTTGAATATCCACAATGCGCCGAGGGCGCTCAGTCCGCGCCAAAAAAATGCGCCAAGGTGATACGGCAGTGGATTTGGACCAAATAACGAAAAATACAACTCGAAGAAATAGCCGCGCAGAGGACGGTCAATGCGGAACATCTCATGAAAGACCTTTGCCCCCGCGATCATGCCGTCGTAGATGTAGTACCAGTCATCCTTGTAATAGGTTAACCTGCCGATGTTTGGCAAATACACAACAGCGGAAATTATTAAAAGGAATAAAATTTCGGGGAACGGTTTTTTCTTCAAGAGCATTTTATTTTTTCACAACAATCAAAGGGTACTGTCCATTCTCGGCAAAGAACCTGGGGAAAACACCCTCAAGCCAAAACACAAATTTCAAAAATGCCTTCCCCCCAAACGGACGGACGAACCAGCGCAAAGCGCGCGTGCTGACACTGCGCCAGGGCTTGATCTCAATCGTCATCTTTGAGCCAATCTCACGTTTGAGCCATTCAGGCGTCATCTTTCGGACAAAAGTGCCTGCGGGGTCTTCTTCACTCAACCATTCTTTTTTCTTCTTCACAGAACGTCCTGACAACTTACGCATGAGTCCAATCAACGGCTCTGCCATGCGGCTCAAAAGCGGTTCATGCCAGCCGTTGACAATGGCGGCAGTTCGTCCGCTTGCCAGTACGCGGTGGATTTCGCTGTATGCGCGCGGATGTTCTGTCAACGCAAGGTGGTGAATTGCATGCATGGAAACCGCGCCATCGAATGACTCTTGCTTGAACGGCAGATTCGCCAAATCGCCGACGACAAACAAGCCATGATCGCCGATCCGTTCGCGCGCTTCGCGCAAGGCTTGAATGGAAATATCCAGACAGATGCGCTTCTGGTATCCCTGTGAATAAACTTTATATTCTTCATATTGCACGGGGCCGGAACCCGCATCCAAAAGGAATTTGCCGGTTGGGATCAGTCCATTCATCACCCGCAAACGGGTCTTGTGAATGTACTCGCGTGAAACAGGGCGCAGATCTTCGTAGCGGGCATTTTGATAATTCCCGTCACCTTCCTGTTGCCAGCCGATCTCGTCGTAAAATTCGCGGACTTTTTGTTTTGTGTCGTTGGTCATGATATTTTCTCTTTTTACCACAAAGGGTCACAAAGGAACACGAAGGGGTTTTCCTTTGTGACCCTTTGTGCCTTTGTGGTTAATTTTTCCAGGTAAACGGCTCACCCACCAGAAAATCAAAGGTGTCGCCAAATCGCGCCATGCCTTCATCACTCAACACGCTTTCCAGCGGATGTTCAGCAAGATCATCCCAAAAATTCATCAACCGCCAGGGAAAGGGGCGCGGATATTCAAAGAAGAAGCGGTAGGCATAATTCCACGCAAATTCGGTTTGCTTTTCGTTTAATTGATGGGCGGGAATATCGCTCAGAACTTTATCAAGCGTGGCGTAATATTCGTCCCATGTGTTTGGGTCTATGGTGATGCCGCGCCCGCGATAATGGGTCTGTCCGCAGGAGATGACGGGGCGTCCGTTCATGGCGGTTTCGAGTCCAACGGTGGTGGTGTAAGCCAGTCCAACATCGGCAATTTCGATCAAATCATAGGTGTTGATTTTATCCAACGCGCCGATAACATGGATGTGGCTGGGGAGTTCAGGCAACGCCTCACGCACCACCGTTCCCATGGATTTGGCCTGCGGCACAAGTTTTTCGCCAGGGTGTACGCGGATGACCATTTGCACATCGGTTCGCTTCGCAAAATATTGAACGGTTTTCGTGATCCATTCGGTCATGGAGGCGGCGAAGATGTCGCGTCCAAGGGTGAGGCTGTCGCCCAAAACATTTGCGGCAAGCATGATTATGGGACGGCTATCCAAGACAAGCAGGCTGCGGGTGGTTTCCGCGCCCTGTGATGAAACGTACTGCCAAAGACGTTTCGATTTTCCCCACACACGAGCGCCGCGTCGGGCATTTTCCAAATCAGCCACGCGCTCGAACATTTCATCGGTAATCGGCAGATGACAGCGCGCATTCACAATGTAATCGGTTTCCTGTTGCATGATGGATGAATTTTGCGCCAGCCAAATTTGTTCGCGCTGATCGTTGAATTCGTAGGTCACTGCGTCAATTCCCAAATAACGCGCCACGCGGAAGACGATGCCCATTTCTAAAATCAATCCGTTGGGAATCAAAACTACATCAGGTTTGTTGGATTGCAAATATTCAAGCGCGGTTTGGGCGGCGAATGTATTGCGTTGAATTCGCAAATCATACAATGCGCGGTCATCCGCATTGTCCATATCCACTTCTTCACGCATCAGGGTGTATTGCACATCCCAGAGGGAGACTTCTTTGATGTCGGCTTGAATCTTTTGTGGAAGTTCAGAAGTCGAAGGTCGAAGGTCTAAAGTCGAAACGTGTTTGACCAGCGGGTCTAAAATAGATAGCGTATCGCGGGTATGCAAAACACGTTGCCTTTGCGTAAATTTATCCTTTTGCTTGTGCCACTCGGAGTAAGGCAGGGTCAGCAGCGTGACATCGTGTCCCATGCCCGCGAGGACAAGCCCAAGATAGGCGGATTGCTCCACCCAATAATGCAGGGTCGCAAAAAATAAAACTTTTTTCTTGCTGCCGCTTCGACTGCGCTCAGCGCGAAGCGCAAACGGCTTGACTACATCCACTGCTGCGGGCAGTGATTTTTGCAGACGCGCAAGGTTGTAATGATCTTTACGCGGACGATTCTTCGACCGAAGCATCCAGTCGATTTCGGCGGTGAAGGGCAGGTCGCCCAGAAAGTCTCGGAGGGTGTTTGGTTTTGGCATAATGGTAATTGGTAAATGGTAATTGGTAATTACTAATTACCAATTACTAATTACCCTCTATCCAATCTTTTCGATTTTCCAATTCAGTCTTGGTCGTACAGGACCGACGCGCGGCTCGCCCCATTGCGTGCCAGGCGCGCCAGAAATATCCACATTGAAGGCAAGCGCGTTTTCATCCATGAAGTAGCGGCGCACGCCGAATGAACTCGCGTTGACTCCGACGGTGTAACGTCCTTCGTTGAAAATATCGGCGGGGATTTCTGCACGGCTGATGTAACGTCCCGCGCCGCGTGTATCGTATTTATCAAATAGCGCGGCATCATCGGTATCGAACGATGTGAAGACATACTCGCCGCGCATGGTGCTGACATAAAGTCCCACGCGCAGACCCGTAACAGAAGAATCAAGTTTGTATTCAAATTCAACGGTGACTGGTTCAGTAGAGCGGACGGTATCCACTACCTTGCCGCCTTTTTCCTTGACCTTCAAAC
>JAIFKY010000066.1:3872-13195 GCA_020049345.1 Anaerolinea sp. | reverse complement strand
TCTTTCGACGAACGGAAGCGCAGTTCATCCACGAGATTGATCACCTCGCGCAGGTTGTATCCACTCTGAATGCGGTTCTTCAACTCGGAAAATATTTCGCCGATCTTGTACTCGATCGTATCCGCATGGTCCGCATCCGTCTTGAACTTCTTGAGATACGGAAACAACTTCACATTCACAAAGTCAATCAAGTCATCGCCCGTCATCGCCTTGTGATGGTCTAACTTCCCATCCTTATCCTTCGGCGTCGCCCACCTCTCCCAGCGATACTCACCCGTAATGATCGGCGTGTAACTCTTCCCCGCCAACTCCGCCGAGTCCTTCTTATCTTCCTCGAAATCAGCCAAATATTTCAGGAACAGAATCCAGGAAGTCTGCTCCACATAATCCAATTCACTGGAACAGCCCGCGTCTTTCCATAATTTATCGTCAATGTTTTTGAAGGTTTGCTCGAACAAAATGATGGCTCCGTGTTAAATTAGGTTTTTTAGGGGTACGAGCGATGCTTTTTCAGGGTTCATGCTTAAGAACATCACCTTGTCTATCATTACTTTACTTTTTATGTTTGGAAAGATACTTTTCTCTAAATACTTTAGGGTCTCTTCGGGGCGCTCAAGAAGTATCAGAGCATACATACCAAGGTAGCATACAATTTCTCTTGGCTCAGGCTGAATATCCTGCATCTTTATTTCGTCAATATATATCAAGATTTGCTTAAGCATCTCCTTCTGAGTGCCAGAGACATCTTCTTCCTCATCTTCTGCGGCAGCAATATCCCAAAGGTCGCAAACGAGATCGCTCCTAATTTTTGATGAGAAAGGAATTAGTTGAAGTCCGCTTTCCAACATTTTATAACTTGGAACATTGCCGTGTTGTGAGCGCACGTTGTAAGCGACATTGAGGAACATTTCTTCAGGGCTAGAAAACTTAAATCCATTTCCTAAAATATCAAGTAAGTGTAGAAATGTCTTCCTGCCATTTTCGGTATGCCACGGCTTGTTTCCACCATTTTGAAACTCCCACAAACCATACATAATCCCCTTTAGAAGTTGCTCCTCACTAAAATTAACCTGATGCCCAGCGCTGACGTCATCACCCTCCAAAAAGAAAGGCAAGTACCCTATAAAGCCAGGCACATAGAAACGTTTGGCAAGTTCCGAGTTTTCAACGCATTCTTTCCAGACCAAGGTATAGTTGAGTTTAGTATTCATTAACTGTCTCCCAATCAGTTATAAAAACCGCCCACGCAACCAATTTGCGCAGGCGGTAGGGTTATGCTATCATCACCCCAACCGCTACGCGCTTCCATCGCGTAGTTCAATCAAGAAGCCTCGTGGTTCCTGCCGCGGGGCTTCGTTCGTTAAGTATAACTTCAATGGAGGTTTCAATGTAGGAATTGGACTTAACAACTTACCGACTATGCAAACAAATTGCACACATATTCCGCTATGATTTAGGCATCGCGGGTGGGGTCGTCAGGGGGTCGCTGCTGTGTCGCTGCTGTGTCGCTGGGGGGTCGCTGCTGGTACGCGAAAACGAGGCATTTTAAGAAGGCATCATTTGGGGGGTCGTCGGGGGGTCGTCGGGGGGGCGTCAGGGGGTCGTCAGCGAACGCCCAAAAAACGAAGCCAACTACCTATCAATTTGATAGGTATGACTCTAAATTACACATGCAAAATAACCTTGACTCGCCCTCCGATAGACATATGTTCTTCCAATTATTTTTTTATTTGTGCTAACTGACAAAATCAAATAAAATAAAAAAAGCCCTGCTCTAACAGGGCTTTAACTCAGACCGGGATTGGCGGTCTCTTCGCTTGCTGAAAGATAGCATAAGCCGCCTCCCGTGTCAACAATCAAAACACTAAGGAGACGGCTTTTTATGTCACATAACAAAATACGCATCATCGTTTTTGTGGGTACTATTATATTGGCGGTTACGGGAGGTGCATACACACGAATCAATTTGGAATTAGGGATAGCCATAGCAGGAATAGCTGTCATGGTAGGCGTGTTCATGGTAGTTTTTAATTTAACCAAGATCGTTTTGGACACAAAAGAATCTCAGTTGAAAACTGCTGAAGCCGAAACAACAGTTTTGCAGATAAAAAAGAATTCACGAAAAGTGAAAAATTTAAGTTCTCAAACTAAAATTGAAAACAGGAAATTACAGATAGAGACTGAAAATTTAAAGTCTAAACTAGAAAGTCCGGTTGTCAGAAAAAAAGAAGTTCGAGTAACAACATACACCAAAGATGACAAAGAAGCAGCTCAATGGATTTTTGAAGGAATGACACCACGGGATGCATTTAACAAAAAAAGGAATATTTATGTTTTACCTGAAATTGAAAAGAGAGAAAAACAATGCCGAGAAAGAGGTGTCCAGTATACCGAATCAGATCAAAAGGAAGTTGAAAAAAGTACATTTGAAAAATTCCGAAGGCGAGTAATTCCAAAAGCAAGAGGCAAAGAATATCCGGAAAATAATAATTTCCACCCTGGAAAATAATAATTTCCATTCCAAAATTCAACTTCAGAAGAGAAAATCAGACCAAAAAACAATTGGTCTGATTTTTTTGTTAAGAGGCTACCGTGAATACATATCGAATATTTTTAAATCTTACTGAAGATGAATTCCTTGCACTGGCTCGATTGGGCTACAAAGAACTTCGACCATTACGTGCGCAGGCGCATTATATCTTGCGCTCACATTTGACAAAAAAAGGGCTATTGCACGGCGGCACAACGGTATTCAACCCTGCGCCCGAAGTTCCCCCCGATGAATCTATTATTCCAAACAAAAAAGGATAACCCACCATGACAACAAAAAACACCACACCTGAAAAACAGAACGCCCCTGAGGTCACAGGGGCGCCGAAAGGGGAACTCATCCCCGACAACAAACAAGAAAATTATATCCCCACCCCTGCTGAGGGGCAAGAACATTTCGCCCAATGGCTAAATTCTTTGCCCGCTGAGATGCGCCCAAAGTTTGAACTTGAATATCAGAAACTTCTGCGGGAAGCACTAAGTGGGAAAGAAACTGAGTCCGAAACCAGCGACAATCCGGGGGAAGAACCGATCAACAGCTTTTTTCCTGTCAACAGCGCAATGCCTGAATTGCCAAAGGTCGCACGCCTGACAGACACTGAAATAAAACAAGGCAGGAAGGCTGGCAAATTTGTTGATGATTATATGGCTTTTGCAACGCAAGACGCGCCGATGTCGCCACCATTATTTCACCAAACATACGCACTTTCGATCTTGTCCACAGCCATAGCCCGCCGTGTGTATGTCAGTGCCGGGACAAATGCCATTTATCCAAATCTGTATATTTTGCTTTCAGCACCTTCAACGCTTTACACCAAAACGACTGGCTATAAATCGGCGATGAAGGTTCTCGAAACGGCTGGCTTGTCTCATTTGCTGTTGCCCAATGGCGTGACGCCACAAAGTTTGATTACTGAGTTATCGAATCGACAACAAGACAACTTTAGCAGTTGGTCAAAAGATGACCAGGAAGAATGGCAAAAGGAAAGGGCATTTGCGGCACAGCGCGCTTGGTGGATTGACGAAGCCGCGCGGCTGCTTTCACAGTTTCAACAAAAATATTTAGCCGAACTTATGCCGATTGTTTTGGAACTTTACGATTGTGCGCCAAAGATAAAAATATCCACGCAAATTCGTGGTCGTGAGACTGTCCGTAATGCCTACCTTACGATTTGCGGACCTACAACACCCGCCGCATTGCGCCCGCATTTGAAGAATCCCGATTATTGGGGCAACGGACTTTTCTCGCGTTTTCTCTTCGTTACACCTGACACAGCGCCAGTAAGAATCTTTTACCCAGATCCGTTTCCAGTGCCTTCAGAACTTGCAAAGCATATCAATAAGCTGGCGTTTGAACGTTTGGAATCTCCGAAGGAAAGCGCGCTTGGTCCCACACCGCCACCACCCGCAGTCGAAGCAAAAGTCACGCCTGAAGTAAAAGCGCTTTGGAATAACTACCACGCAGCCATGTTTGAGCTTATTCAAAAAAATAAAGTAGCTGAAAAACTTGGTCCCAGTTATGGACGTATGCACGAAAAAGCGATCAAAGTAGCGATGCTTTTAGCTGCTTCAGACTGGGTGAGAATGGCAAAAACAAATCCGCTGATTATTCACCCCTATCACTGGTACAGAGCGCAAGAAATCATCGAAGGATATCGGGCAAGCCTTCATCGAATCATCGAAGACGCGAGTCTGCCAGTTGAAAGCGAAGATGACGAACTCGCCGCCAAGATGATCAGCCGATTGCGAGCAACAAAGAGAAATTCACGCCGCGAAATTGCTACTGACTTCCACATGCAAGCCGGGATGAGGCGTGAAAAGTTGAACATGCTTGTAGATCAACTTATAGCCGATGGAGTTTTGATTGAAAAAGAAGAGAGAAGAGAACGCGGTCCCGCAACAAAACGCCTTTATGTAGCCGCGAATATTACTGACTAAAAACCCTAAAAATGTGCTACGGGTTGCTACGGGTTTTTTGGGAAAACCCGTAGCAGAAAAATTGACCTTGAAAAGCCAAAAAGAACCTGTGTTCTATGTTTTACGGGTAAATTTTAAGAACGGTTGTTCTTAAAAAACCCGTAGCAGGTTGCTACATGTTTCGTGTTTCGCGTTATTACACGAAATGAAAACCCGTAGCAAAAAACCCGTAGCAAGGCGCTACGCCTTTTTCAGGAAAACCTAAAAATGGACACTCATACTATCAAACAAAGCAATGATTTGCTTGCTCTGGCAGAGCGGGCAGGTGCGAAATTTCATAAAGCAGGCAAAGGCTTCTCGTCACACTGCCCCATTCATGGCGGCGATAATCCAAACGCTTTCAGCGTGTATGTTGGCGATGACGGTTATCAGCATTTCAAATGCTTTACGCGCTCGGAATGTAATCGTCATGGGAGCAATGTTATCGCCTTCGTGATGGCTCTTGAAAATTGCGACTTCAAAAAAGCCTGTGAGCTTTTGGGCAGCGATGCTTCAAGCATGGGCATTTCACCGCGACACACAGAACCACCTGCCCCACTGACCTACGAGCCACCCGCTGATATATGGCAGGCTCGCGCCATGCAATTGATTGACCGCGCTCAGGCTGCATTGTGGGATACGCGAGGCTCCAAGGCTTTAGCGTGGCTGCACGCTCGCGGCTTGCATGATGAAACCATTCGCGCCGCGCGTCTGGGTTACATCCCCCAAAGTTTTAGCGAGAAGCCCGAAACCTGGGGCACGCCAAACGATAACCCCGAACCGCTCTATATCCACAAGGGAATTTTGATACCTGGAATTATGGCGGGCAAAGTCTGGTATTTGAAAATTCGCATTCACAACCCATCCGACCCAAAAGACAAATACAAAGGCGTGAGAGGAAACAAAACAGCGTCTTTGTATTTTGCAGACTTCATCACTGCCAATCGCGCCGCTGTTTTTTGCGAAGGCGAATTTGATGCGCTGTTATTGAGCCAGGAAGTCAAAGATTTGACAAGTGTCATCACGCTCGGAAGTGCAACCAATAAACTAAACCTTGCAACTTGGGGCATTTACCTTTTGCGCCCTTCGTCGTTTCTGATCGCATACGACACCGACGAAGCTGGCAAACACGGCGGCGATGATTTGAGCTGGCTTCACGATTCGCGGCGATTACAGGTACCCACCCTCCGCGCAGGCGATAACGATTTGACCGACTTCCACAAAAGTGGCGGGAATTTATACAGCCTGATCGAAAGCGCCATCAGACCAGAAGCACCGATCTTCGTCAATTGGCGCTCCGATGTGAAACCAGTGACGATTCAAGGGCAATACTGGCAAAACCCTGACAACAGGATCGAAGCCTTTTACCAGCCCGACGAATTGGCTCAATGCTTGCAGACAATGCAAGCCATTGCCTGACCACCAAAGGCAACCTATGAAATCAGCAGGCAATTCACAAACTATGCATAGCAAGAAAATCCATGGCATTTCAGCCTACAACCTGGCAGCGTTGCAGTGCTTTGCGCGTCCTCCGCCTGCTTTATCCGAACAATAAGATTGAATCAGAATCAGGATCAAACAAAGAATATTCCGAATAAAAAATCAATTCATATCGCAAGGAGAACACACCATGAAACAATCCACTACCCACAACTCACCCGCTTTGCTCCCCGCTGAAATTAAAGTAGTTGCCTATATCCGCAGCAGTGGAGCAAACCAAGAAGGAAGTATCGAGCAGCAGGAAAAAGCCATTGCAGACTACTGCGAAAAACATGGACTTGTAATATCTCAGATCTATACAGATAACTAAAAAAAATCATCTCGTATCAAAAGGAACCTAAACCATGAAACAACCCATTATCAACAACCCGCCCGCCTCCCTTCCTTCGGGAAGTAAAGTGGTTGCCTATGTGCGCGACAATGGCACCAACCAGGAAGAAAATATCGAGCAACAGGAAAAAGCCATTACCGACTACTGCGAAAAACATGGGCTTTTACTATCTCGGATTTACGCCGAATCTGCAAGCGGTTTTGAGACGGAGCACCAGCATCAATTCCTGAAAATGATTAATACCCTGATGACCTGCTCTGACGATGAACGTCCGCGCGGCTTGCTGCTCTGGTCTTACTCGCGTTTTTCGCGCAATACTACAGACTTAAATTATTATCTGTACGAATTACAGCTGAAAGGAATGATCATTCACTCTCTAACTGAAAATACTTTTGACAGTTTTCTTGCCTTGCTTTTGACGACTATTGCAAACAACAAATTCAACGCAAAATATATAAGATGGGGAATAGCAGAAAAAGTCAAAGAAGGATATAGCGGCGGTGGAATCCCGCCAAAGGGCTACCTTATGCAAAGAGAGAATGCCGGGCGTAAACGCAATGGTCAACAACGGATGGGAAGCAAATGGAAAGTCGACCCTGACCTTGCTCCGCTAGTCCGTCTGGCGTGGGAGATGCGGTCCCAAGGCAAGAGTTATGAGGAGATTACCGAGGCCACGGATAGAAAAATTTACACCAAAAAATCTTCCTGGATATCACATTTCAAAAACAAAAGCTATCTGGGCGTTGGAAAGTGCGGCGACATTGAGGTCCCGGACCATCATGAACCGCTAATTACGAAGAAAATTTGGGACGCAGTCCAAAAGATTAAGTCCAATTACAGGCAGCGTGGCAAGCCGCCGAAAATGGGCGCATCTGCTAATCAGGAATAACAAATCCATCCACATGGATGGCAGCCCTCAATCCAACAAATTTTTGCAGAAAAGTATAAAACGCATAACTTGCTATTGGAGGTTGGTTTAATTTTGTGAAGTTGCAGGCAACCCCACAAGTTGTTCCTCATATCTTGGTTTCAATACGCAGTTTAGTCCAAAATGCAGAGACAACCAAAAGCAAGTTATGCAGTACTGCGATAAAAACATCCCGACTGGCAGACACTTAATTCCCAAAGAGAATAATTAGCCCCTCTGCAAAATATTTACATCACATCCAAAAGGCAGGTACATCATGGCAAGAAAATCTCCAGAAATCCAAGTTGAAGAAACAGGCGGAAACCAATTTGCAAGCCTTGCATCGGCGCAGCGATCTGCGCGGGTGGCGCTTGCCTCTGACATGGCTGAATTAATAAAAGGCATGATAGAGCAAGGCTCACTTGAAATACGAAATGGACAAATTATCCCGAAAGGAAAATGAACAATGAGTGAATACATTATTCCCCCACCCTCCACCCTTCCACCAGGAAGCACAGTTATTGATTACATGCGTGATAGCGGCGGACCGAATCAGGACGAAAGCATAGGACAACAAGAAAGAGTCATCACAGACTACTGCAAAAAATATGGGCTTGTATTAACTCAGTCATACTCCGAAACCGCAAGCGGACGCAAGACAAAGAACAGAGATCAATTTATAAAAATGTTTGATACGGTGATGACCAGTCCAAATCAATTACTTCCGCGCGGACTGCTGCTCTGGTCGTATTCACGATTCTCGCGTGATATTGTGGACTTTAATTATTACCTTTACGGATTGATCAAACGCGGCTTGATTGTCCATTCCCTAACCGAAGCAATTCCTGAAGGAATTGCTGGGCAAATCATGTTATCTGTCAAAGCGTACACCAACGCTGATTATTCAATTCAACTTGGAAATAACATCAAGCGAGGCATAGCAGACAGAGTTACAGCCGGATACAGTAATGGCGGGCTGCCTCCCAAAGGCTATCTTATCGAAAGAGATAACATTGGTTATCGGCGCAACGGTCTGGTACGAACAGGAATCAAGTGGATAGTTGATCCCGACATTGCCCCACTGATCCGTTTAGCATGGGAGATGCGATCCCAAGGTAAAGGGTACACTGAAATCATCAAGGCAACCGGCGGAATTGTCTACACTAACAAAGGCTCGTGGATTACTCACTTCAAGAATAAGAGTTATTTGGGTATTGGAAAAGCGGGCGATCTTGAGATTCCAGATCACCACGAACCCTTGATTACCTGGGAACTTTGGGAAGCAGTAAGGAAGGTTGAAAAAGAAAGGGACACGCTATATCACTATAAACGTTTTAGATATCCCTCCCTGCTTTCAGGTTATTCGTTTTGTATTTACTGTGGCGCGGCAATGGTCCTGCATACATCCAAAGATTACCGATGTTACACGTGCGGTAAAAGAGACAGACAGCGTGGGTATCAGGACTGCACAGAGGCGAGAAAGGTCAACGCCCCCAAAGTGGAACGCCTTATCCTGGACGCTGTATTCAACCGAATTTTGTCATCTTCTTTTGCAGAAGAACTGCTTTCAGATATTCAAAAACAAATGGTAGATACGGATGGAATCGACCGTGAAGTAGGAAAGGCAAACAACCTGCTTATCAATACAGACAAAACCATCGTCCGACTGCTGAGGCTTGCTGAAGGTACTGGCGATATTGAAGAAATTGCAAGCCGCTTGATCGATCTTAAGCGCGAAAAATCTGAGTTGGAGTTACAAATAAAAAAGTTGAAAGCGCAACGCGATATTGTGACTCCCCAGGTAAGCCTCGATGCCATTGAATTAGTCTTTGCTGAACTTCGCAAACAAATTCAAAACGCTGTTCAAAGCGGAGAAATATTAACTGCAAAAAAATTAATTTCTCAGTTTGTGCAAAAAATTGAACTCAGCCATAAAAACGCTATAATTCATTATACGTATCCACTGGCAATTCAAGCCGTAAGTGAGCCCAGGCTCAGCGCCCACAAAGATGACAGATAGCGGCAATTAAGCAATAGGCGCGGAGTTGTTGAAACGGTTTCAACAACTCCGCGCCTGTT
>JAIFKY010000066.1:0-3800 GCA_020049345.1 Anaerolinea sp. | reverse complement strand
GTTGAAACGGTTTCAACAACTCCGCGCCTGTTTTTCATCCTTCACCCCTCTCCCTTTTCCTCCCTCTGCTATAATCTCAGCCATGATCCTCATTACAGGCGCAACAGGTTTTATCGGACGTACGCTGGTGCGACAGTTCTCGTCCATCGGATACCCGTTACGCGCGTTAATCCGCCCTTCGCCGCGCAGTCCGCGCCTGCCCAAAGGCGTGCCTGTGGAAGTGGCGGTGGTCAGTCTGGCAGATAAACGCGGTCTGCGCGCCGCCCTGCGTGATGTGGATGTGATCATTCACCTTGCCAGCGCTGAGAATCAGGGCAGTCGCGGCAGTCTTTTGACAGCAGATATTCAAGGCACAGAAAATCTCGTCGAGGCCGCATCAGATGCCGGCGTGGATCGGCTCGTCTATCTCAGCCACATTGGCGCGGGGCGATCTTCGGCGTATCCCGCATTCAAGGCAAAAGGCATCGCCGAAGAGCACATCCGCAACGGGAAAGTGCCGTACACCATTTTACGCACATCACTTGTGTATGGACCCGAAGACCACTTTACCAACAATCTCTCGCGGCTGATCCGATCTTCGTTTGGCGTTTTCCCAATCCCATCCGGCGGACGCACGGTGGTACAGCCGGTTTGGGTGGAAGACCTTGCAACCTGCATTTTATGGTCGCTCGAAAATGAAGACACGCTCAACAAGGTTTACGAACTCGGCGGCAGTGAATTTTTTACGCTGCAACAAATCATCGAAAACATCATGGAGACCACGCACCGAAAACGTTTTCTTGTGCCGCTCTCGCCGATCACCTTGCGCGCCATGACCGTTTTCTTTGAAGGCGTTGTTCCCAATTTCCCCATTTCATCTTTCTGGCTCGACTACTTTGCCGTCAACCGCACCTGCGCCGTGGATTCGATGCCGCGCAATTTTGGGCTGATGCCGGCGCGCTTTACCTATCGGCTCGATTATCTCATCCGCAAACCGTGGTATCAACGCGTATGGGATACCGTCAAAAAAAGCGCCGCATCCGTGCGCCCGCGTTAATTATGTCAAACTTCAACATTCGATTAATTGAAACCCCCGAAGAAATGCGCGACGTGGAGGAAATTCAGCGCGTAGTCTGGCCCGACTCTGAAACCGATGTGGTGCCATTGCATTTGCTAATCACCGCAGCGCATAATGGCGGGCTTGTGCTTGGCGCATTCGTGGAAGAAAAAATGATCGGCTTTGTCTTTGGCTTTCCCGGCATCGAAACCACGCCCGACGGGCCGCGCCCAAAGCACTGCTCGCACATGATGGGCATTCACCCTGATCACCGCGACGACGGCGTGGGCTTCGCGCTCAAACGCGCCCAATGGCAAATGGTACGCCACCAAAGCCTAGACCACATCACCTGGACGTACGATCCCCTGCTCAGCCGCAACGCCTACCTCAACATCGCAAAACTTGGCGCGGTCTGCGTCACTTATCACCGCTCTGAATATGGCGACATGCGCGATGGATTAAACGCCGGACTGCCCTCTGACCGTTTTCAACTGGACTGGTGGATCAACACCCAGCGCGTACAAAAAAGATTAAGCAAACGTCCGCGCCCCACGATTAAATTGATGCACGCAGCGCGCGCCGGACTGCATCCTTTTTACACGCTTCACCAATCAACCCTTCGACACGCTCAGGGCGGCGCCCCAGGGCTGGTTCGCCCACCCGAGCATGTTCCACCCTTTGAAGACCGCCTGCTCATGGCGGAAATCCCCGCAGATTTTCTCGCCCTCAAATCTGCCGACTTTGCGCTAGCCCGTGACTGGCGCTTCTTCACCCGCGAACTTTTTGAAACTGCGTTCGAAAAAAATTACATCGTCACCGATTTTATTTTTGATCAAAACAACGGCAACCCGCGCGGCTTGTATGTATTAATCCACGGCGAAAGCACGCTGGATGAATTTGAATAGACCCCTTACATAAGTAAAGCGTTGTAAACCACAAAGTCACTAAGACACTAAGTCACTAAGTTTTTTCCTTTGAGTCTGTGCCTTTGTGGTCAAAAATGGACTTTTGCAAGAGGTCTAATAAATAAACCGCCTTCTTATTTTTCAGGGACTACGCTCGCCAACACCGCGCGCACCATGCGGCGGTAACTGTATGTTTGAAATTGCGGCTTGTAATCTTCGCAGGTGATTAACGTTAACCATGCGTTATCTTCATGTTTTAGAACGGCGGGAAAATCATTCGGGGCAATCTGTTTTGTCTGGCGCACTTCGTAAGAATACACCTGCCCAAACGCATGGATTTTGATCGCATTGCCGTATTGCAGGCTTTTCAAATTGTAAAATATCCCAGGCTGGTTGTACGCATCCCAAACATGTGCGGTGATGACCGAGTTGCCCGCCCATGAAGGGAAGGCTGTTTGATTAAGCCAGCCCGCATCTTTACCAAGCCAGGCAACGTCCCAACCGTCTGCGGTGAGCGGCACACCCACTATCGGCGTGGATACTGCCAGTTTGGGAATCTCAAGCCAAAGGTCAGAAAAGGATGCGTATTTTTTATCCTCTGGCTGGGCGGGGAGGCGGGTCTCGTATTCCATTGGAAAACCCGTAACAGGCAGCATGATTTTCGAGTTTATAAGCGCCGCGCTGACCGTGAAATTGATCAACGTATCACTTGCGCCGTTGTTGAGTTTATTGCCCAGCAAATCTTCGATGGAAGTTGTGCCGCAAATGAAGAGCCGATACGACCCTGCGGAAAGCGGCACGCCGCCATTAATATTCAGCGTGACAATTTTATTTTGATACGCCGCCGCATTAATTGCGATGGATACATCCGCGGCAGCCGCGCCAATGCGACAAGACGCGGTCTCAAAGGTCAGGTTTGCGCCTGCTTCAACAAGCAAAAAGTTGGCTGTGTTATTTGCCGCGCCCGCGCTTAAATCATGTTTGACATCTTCATTAAATTGAACTGTGATCTGTGCCGGTCCCGCCAGAAAAACAGCGCCGCTTGCCGGATTTGAATTTGACATGGCGGGAGGAATTTCATCTGCGACATCCAAAATATCAACCTGAATAGACGCCGTTTTCGACAAGCCATAATTATCTGTAACCTGCGCGCAAATCGAATAACTGGATTTCATTTCAAAGTCAAACGAGGCGGCGGTTGTGATCGTGTTGCCTGTGAGCGAGAAATAAGCGTTATCGGCGCACAAGGCTGAACTTGTCAACGCAAAGGTATGCGAGTCTGTTGGGTCTGAGTCGGCGGCGGTCAGCGTTCCAACCGTTGTGCCAGACGGCTTGTTTTCCAAAATAGCGTTGGGGGAAATACTGACGCCCGTTGGCGCGTGATTGGCTGTGATGGAAATATTATCAATGCCAACCCACTCGTCGTTGCCTGCGGCATTCGTGGTCATGATCCGCAATTCAACGTGAGATTGATTTTCAGCGGCAGAAGGCANNNNTTATCAATGCCAACCCACTCGTCGTTGCCTGCGGCATTCGTGGTCATGATCCGCAATTCAACGTGAGATTGATTTTCAGCGGCAGAAGGCAAGGCGACATTGATGTGCGTGACCAGTGTTGCCAGGCTGGGACCCGTCGTCGCGTCTGCAATATAGGCGGCGGGAATATTGGTAAAAACTCCGCTTGATCCCGCGCGATAATGCAAAGCCACCTGCTGAATGGCATTGTCCGACGAGCCGTCAATATCCCTCACATCATAGGCAACCTGAATTTGATTGGTATTCGTTGTGTCGAGAAAAATCTTGATATATGGCGCATCTGCTGTCCCCGAACCTTGCAGGGCGATGGTTGGGTCTGTAATT
>JAIFKY010000074.1 GCA_020049345.1 Anaerolinea sp. | reverse complement strand
AGCAATTCTGTCAGCAGATGTTTGGTCACCGCCCTGTGGGCTATATGCAGGAAGTGGGCTGGGTCGGCGGCGATGTCTGGTTCGCCCACTCGGTCTGGGTCAATCCCGAAGAGTTTCAGGTTTTCGCCAAACACAATTGTGGCGTGGCGCATTGTCCCTCGTCGAACATGAGGCTCGCATCTGGCATTGCGCCGATCAAGGAATACCGCGCCGCGGGTGTGAACGTCGGCTTGGGTGTGGATGGTTCCGCTTCCAATGACGGCTCACATCTGCTGGCAGAAGTCAGGCTCGCTATGTTGTTATCGCGGGTCAGAGACGGCATGACCGGCTTTTCGCTTTCCAATGATCCCAACCGAAAATTAATGACCGCGCGCGACGCGCTGTATATCGGCACGCGCGGCGGGGCGGCGGTGCTGGGGCGCACCGATATTGGAAGTCTGGAAGCGGGCAAATGTGCCGACTTCTTCGCTGTCAACTTGAACAAACTTTCCTACACGGGTATGCACGATCCTGTCTCTGCCATTGTCTTTGGTCAATCCATGAATGTGGATTACACCGTCGTGAACGGAAAATTCATCGTCAAAGAAGGTCAACTGGCGACGGTGGACGAGCGCAAGTTGATCGAAAAACATAACAAAGCCGCCAAACGACTGTTGGCTGGGTAGGAGGATTTGTTTTATGGATGTTGTTACCGTCACACTAAGTGCGCTTTCTCATGGAATTCCAGGCTTGGTTGTTGCAGGCTTGACAATGATTTTGATTTTGCTTGGATTGATTCGCAAAGAGGCGGGGTTGATGATTTTCGCCGCTTTTTTATTTGTTCCCTTTGCTTACGCAATGGGATCGTGGGGAGGTCTGAGGCTGTTTGTGCGTTTGATGCCGCTGTTTTTGCTCGCATCCGCTTTTGCCATTAACAAGGATGAACCCTTGCTTGCCTGGGTACTGCCCATTCCGCCTGCCGCGTATCTGATTTACATCCTCTTTAATATTATCGCCTCTGGTTTATAGATTTCCAAATTATAAAAAGCAATCTTGCAGGAGTAACGGAACAAAAATGACAACATCCACCAAGCTCACAACTTCTCTCATGGTGCTATTGTCGGCGGCTTTATGAAAAATTCCAATACAGAGAAAACATTAATAATTTTTTCTTTTTTGTTGTTCTATTTATTGTTGATAATTCGTAATGCCTGGGTTTCAGACGATGCGATAATCACCTTTCGCGTTGTCGAAAATTTCCTGGCTGGGTATGGGTTGGGCTACAATCCATGTGTCCGCGTGCAGGCTTTTACCCATCCGTTGTGGATGTTTTTGATTTCACTTGCTTATTTTATGCAAAGATCATTCATCTCCAGCGCGCCGAATACTTTATTTTACATAACGATATTCTTATCGGTTTTATTTTCCTTCCTTACTGTCTTTTTTCTGCTAAATCGAATCACCAAACCTGGAGTCTTATCGCTCGGATTGGCTGTGCTGATCTTGAGTCTGTCCAGCGGATTTGTTGATTTTTCAACTTCGGGATTAGAAAATCCATTAACGCATTTTCTTCTAGTGGTCTTTGTTATTGTATATTTGACTGAAAGCCCGAAACTTTTACCTTTATCTTTTATTTCATCCCTTATTATGCTGAACCGCATGGATGCTTTTGTGTTAATCTTCCCCGCGCTTCTTTATACCTGGTGGACTTCTAACCAGCGCAAAAATGATCTTGTAAAAATATTGATTGGACTTATCCCGATGATACTATGGGAGTTGTTCTCTCTGTTCTATTTTGGCTTTCCTTTCCCGAATACGGCATATGCAAAATTGAATACAGGTATTTCCGATGTTCTGCTCATACAGCAGGGACTTGACTATCTCCTGAATTCGGTCAACTGGGACCCAATTATATTCTTTACTATCGGACTGGCGGGCGTTAGTTTGTTTTTTGAACAAAATCGGAAGTTTATTTTCTTGTTCGTTGGGGTACTGCTCTACTTGGGATATGTTATCAAAATCGGCGGCGATTTTATGAGCGGCAGATTCCTAACAGCTCCATTGCTTTTGTCCACAGTGATTGTTTCAAACCAACTCGTTGCAGAGCGTAGCCAGTTGATTGAGTTGAGTATAGTGATTTTGTTGGGTGCGTTTTCCCTGCGTTCCCCGCTTTTGTCATCCAATATGGTTCTTTACCTGCCTAATTATCCCATTAGCGATCGCAATGGCATAGCCGATGAAAGGTTGCATTATTTTGGGAATGACCGAAAAGGTCAGTTCAATAGTTTTATCGAAAACGGTTTTCGAGATTATGAAGTAGGCTCAGAATTTTCCGGCGAAAAGTGGCGTTTTACGGGCTTTAGTAAGGCGTATGTTGCTGATGCGTTAGGGAAGCCCGGATATAAAAAAGGACCAAATGTTTATGTGATAGATAACTTTGCCCTGTCAGACCCTCTGTTGGCGCGGTTGCCTGTTGCCGAGTGGGATATCGGACATTTTTCCCGCGACCTGCCTGAAGGTTATTATGAAACCCTGGAAACGGGTGAGAATAAAATTGTTGATCCCGGACTATCCTTATATTACTCAAAACTGGAGATCATCACAACTGGAAGATTGGGAAGTTGGGATCGTATTTTGGAGATATGGAAATTCGGCACAGGTCAATATGATCATTTGTTGGAAGGATATAATTCCGCTGCGCACTAATTTTTTATGGAGCATTAAATGACATTCAGTACAAAACTTACCCGCTCCCTCATTGATGTAGCCATGGGACGCGCTTGCGCCGATCTCGTCATCCGCGACGGCAGATGGGTCAGCGTGCAGTCCGGCGAGATGGTTCCGCATATTGATATTGCCATTGTGGATGGTCACATCGCGTACGTTGGCTCAGATGCCAGTCACACGGTTGGAGAAAAGACAAAGGTCATCGAAGCCAAAGGACGTTACCTTGTGCCGGGGCTGCTGGATGGTCACATGCACGTTGAATCGGGTATGGTTACGGTGACAGAGTTCGTGCGTGCGGCGGCTGTGCGCGGCACAACCGGCATGTTTGTTGATCCGCATGAAATTGCGAATGTCTTTGGCTTGAAGGGTGTCAAGCTGATGGTGGATGAAGCCGCCAAACAGCCTATTCATGTCTGGGTGCAGATGCCGTCGTGTGTGCCGTCTTCACCGGGGTTTGAGACGCCGGGCGCTTCGATTGGTCCCAAAGAAGTGGCAGAAGCCATGACCTGGAAAGGCATTATTGGTCTGGGTGAGATGATGAATTTCCCCGGCGTTTATATGAGCGATAAAAAAATGCTCGATGAAATGACTGCGACCCACGCGGCTGGGAAGACCATCGGTGGGCATTATCCCTCCCTTGACCTGGGTCTGCCGTTCCACGGTTATGTGGCAGGCGGCGCAGAGGATGACCACGAAGGCACGCGGGTCGAGGATGCCGTTGCGCGTGTGCGGCAGGGGATGAAAGCCATGCTGCGCTATGGCTCTGCCTGGCATGATGTAGCTTCGCAGGTCAAGGCAATTACCGAAAAGAAACTGGATTCGCACAGGTTCATTCTTTGCACAGATGATTCACATGCAGCGACCCTCACGTACGAAGGTCACATGGATCGCGTTCTGCGTCACGCCATTGGCGAGGGGCTTAGCCCGATGACTGCCCTGCAAATGATGACCATCAATACGGCTGAACACTTTGGGTTGACAAAGGAAATGGGTATGATTGCGCCCGGTCGCTGGGGTGATGTGGTGCTGGTAAAAGACTTGATGAATTTCAAGGCGGATGTGGTCATTGCCAAAGGGCAGGTGATTGCAGAGAATGGTGAGTTGCTGATCAAGCTGCCAGTGGTGAAATATCCAAAGTGGGCAACCAGGTCTGTGCATTTGAAGCGAAACCTCAAGGCGGCAGATTTTGCTCTTCGGACGAGATCAGCCGACGGGGCGGAGGTCGAGGCGCACGTCATCGGCGTGATCGAGAATCAAGCGCCCACGCGCCATCTCAAAATGAAGGTCAAAGCCGAGGGCGGCGAAGTCAAATCAGATTTGAAACGCGACCTTGCAAAGATCGCAATCGTGGAACGTCATCGCGCGACGGGCAAGGTTACGGTTGGCTTGGTGAACGGTTTTGAATTTACTAGGAAATGCGCCATTGCCTCGACTGTGGTGCATGACAGCCACAATATGATTGTAGTGGGGACGGATGATGAGAGCATGGCGATTGCTGCGAATGAGCTGGCGAAGTGTGGCGGCGGGCAGGTGGTGGTGCTCGATGGCGAAGTGGCTGGGCTGGTGGATTTGCAGATTGCCGGCTTGATGTCGAACGAGCATGCGGATATTGTGGCGCAGAAGGCTACATCGGTGCTGGAGGGGTTCAAGGCTTGCGGCTGTGAGTTGAATAATCCAAACATGCAGTTGAGTTTGCTTGGACTGGTGGTGATTCCCGAATTGCGTATTTCTGATTTGGGTCTGGTGGATGTAGCCAACTTTGATTTTATATCCGTGTTGGATGACTGAGGTAATATGTCGAATTTTCCGTTTCAACGTTTGCAGGCTGACCTGTCAGAATTGATCGACCGCACGCCTGCGGGGCAGCGCCTGCTTTCGGAGCCAGACCTTGCAAAGCAACTGGGTGTTTCGCGCGCCACTTTGCGCGATGCCATGCGAACCTTTGAAACGCAGGGACTTGTTCGCCGCAGGCAGGGGTCGGGTACTTTTGTGGTTGGCAAAGTGCAGGCACTTGAAAGCGGACTTGAGGTCCTCGAAAGCCTCGAAACCATGGCAAAGCGTTTAGGGCTTGCGATTTCTGTGAGTAACCTGAGCGTAGACCGGACGGTGGCGGATGAAAATATCGCAGCAAGGTTGAACCTTGTTGTGGGTGCGCCTTTATTGCGTGTTCGCCGTGTGATCCGCGCGGATGACCGCCCGGTTGCCTATTTGGTGGATATATTGCCGGAGGATATCCTGAGTGTGGATGACCTGCTTGGCGATTTTCGCGGCTCTGTTCTGGATATTTTTCTGGAACGCGGCGATTCTTTGAAAACGTCACGCGCAGACATTAGCGCGCTTGGCGCAACCGCCGAGGTGGCGAAGGCGCTTGAAATTCAACGCGGCGATGTTCTGCTTAATTTCTGTGCCCAGTTATTCGATGGGAATGGAAAGGTCGTTGATTATTCGTTGAGTTACTTTATTCCCGGTTATTTTCACTTTCACGTCGTAAGGCGGGTGGGTGGATGATTTGCCACAGAGATCACAGAGCCGATGAGATTTTTTGAGTGTAGATCGAGTTGGTTATTTTTGGATTTTGTTGAATGATGACAAGAAACTTTCCAGCGAGGGTTATGCCTGAAAACGACGATCCATTAACTCGCAGGATTATTGCCTGCGCCATTGAAGTTCATAAACGATTGGGTCCTGGTTTGCTTGAGAAATTATATAAAGAAGCAATGACGATTGAAATGCAACTTGGAAATCTAAAGGTTGAGAAGAATGTAAAAGTTCCAGTTGAGTATAAAGGTAATGCGATCGGAGATTATTTTATTGATTTGCTTGTTGAAGATACGGTGATTTTGGAACTTAAGAGTGTGGAACGCCATGATCCAGTTTTTGAAGCACAGATTTTGTCTTATATGAAGTTGACGGGAAAGAAAGTAGGATTGCTCATCAACTTTAATTCAAAAATGGTAAAAGATGGCATAAAACGATTTGTTCTTTAAGACTCAAAAAATCTCAGGGTTTCTCTGTGAACTCTGTGGCTAATAAAAAGGAGAAAAAAATGACAGACACAGTTCAAGAAATTAAAAAGCGTGTGGAAGCCTCACGTGAGGATATTATCAAGTTCATGCGTGATATTGTTGCCATTCCTTCGATGGAATCATTGATTGGACCCGTTGGCGAACGTATTCAAGCTGAGATGAAAAAACTTGGCTACGATGAAGTACGCTTCGACAAGATGGGCAACACGGTCGGACGTATTGGAAATGGCAAGAAAGTAATCGTGTTTGACTCTCACATTGACACAGTGGGCGTCGGCGATCCAAGCGAATGGGAATGGGATCCGTTTATTGGAAAAGTCGAAGATGGCATCCTCTACGCGCGCGGTGCATGTGATGAAAAGAACAGCACGCCCGGCATGGTCTATGGACTTGCGATTGCGCGTGACCTGGGTTTGCTCGATGGCTACACCGCCTATTACTTCGGCAACATGGAAGAATGGTGTGACGGCATTGCGCCCAACTCATTCGTTGAAGTTGACCCGAAGGTCAAGCCAGATTTTGTTGTCATCGGCGAGCCGACGAAGATGAACGTTTACCGCGGGCACAAGGGTCGCATCGAATTGAAGGTCACCGCCTCTGGACGGTCGGCACACGCGGCTTCCCATTATTTGGGCGACAACGCCGTGTACAAGATGATGGCGGTCATTACGCAAATCCGCGAGTTGGATCGTCGGATGCGCTTTGGTATGGGCTATCATCCAGTGCAGGGCACACCCTCCATCGCAGTGACTGATGTTTCGGCGCGTACGGCTTCGCTCAACGCGGTGCCCGATCAGTTCACGATCTATCTTGACCGCCGCATCACTTCGAACGAGCCGCACGACGATGTGATCGATCAGATCAAAGGGTTGATCCCCGACTATTTACAGGAAGAAATCCTCGTCGAAGAGCTGTTCTATGACACGCCGTCCTACACGGGCTTTGTCTTTCCAGTGTCAAAGTTCTACCCGCCTTTCCTGCTGGAAGATGGGCACCCGTTCGCGCAGGCGGGGTTGAATACTATCGAGGCGCTGTGGGGTGAGAAGCGTCCGCTGGGGACATGGGACTTCTCGACCAATGGCACCTATTGGGCTGGTAAGGCTGGTATCCCATCCATTGGCTTTGGTCCCGGCGACGAGAAAACTGCACACATGACTAACGAAAACGTGTCGCTCAACGATGTGGTACTCGCCACCGAGTTCTATGCGTTGCTGCCCAAAATGTTATCCGAACAAAAGTGAGTTGTGTATCAGACCTGACAGGTTTCCATGAGGAAACCTGTCAGGTCTCTTATAGCTTAGCGGAAAAAGTCAGGCTGAAAATCATACTTTAGAACAACAGGAGTCCACCGTCGTCCATCATCTTCATCACTATTAAGGAGGTTCGTCATGCGTAGTTTCAATGGTCGCGACATCTTGTCGCTCAAGGAATTCGAGCGGAATGAATTCTTCCATGTGTTTGATGTGGCTCAGAAAATGGAGCCGATTGC
>JAIFKY010000106.1 GCA_020049345.1 Anaerolinea sp. | reverse complement strand
TGGGGATGTGACGGATGGGGACGCTCAATGAAGGTTGGCATTATCCAATCCAATTTTTTGCCGTGGCGCGGATATTTTGATTTCATCCGCGAGGTGGATTTGTTCATCATCCACGATGATTTGCAATACACAAAAGGCGATTGGCGCAACCGCAACAAAATTAAAACCGCGCGCGGTCTCGAATGGATTACCGTTCCAGTCAATTACAAAAACACCAGCCAAATCATCGAAGAGACAACCGTTGATTACTCCACGCCTTGGGCGAAGAAAATGCTGAATCGGATTCGGGAAGTCTATCGCACGGCTCCGCATTTTGAGACGTACTTCGCGCAACTGACTGACTTGCTACTTGAACCTACCGCAACCATCTCCGACCTGAACCTGCGTCTGCTCCGTTGGGCGTGTAGCCACCTTGAGATTAATACGCCCATCAAATTCTCGCGTGAATTTCATCCGCAGGGAGCGAAGACCGAGCGGCTGGTGGGAATCCTCAAACAAGTGGATGCCACCGTTTATTTATCAGGCCCCGCCGCGCAGTCGTATCTTGTCCCTGAGTTGTTGGAAGGCGAGGGGATTAAGTTGGAATATAAAAAATATAACTACCCCGAATATCCGCAGTTGTACCCTCCCTTTGAACCCTACGTCAGCATCATTGACTTGCTTTTTATGACGGGAGAAAACGCGCGGCTATATTTATCCACCACAGAGACCACAAAGAGCACAGAGAAAAAATCACTGTGAACTCAGTGTACTCAGTGGTGAAAAGGAACTATCATGAGCATTGATGAAACACAAAAAAAACTAAACGAATATTTTTCAGAAAAATTAGATACCTTCGGCGCAACCGCCAAAGGTGTGGATTACAACGGCGAGCAGGCGCAGCAAGTCCGCTTTGCTGAATTGGTGAGGGTTATCAACCCAGCCAATAAATTCTCAGTCATTGATTACGGTAGCGGCTACGGCGCGATGTTTGAGTTCATCCATCAACGCGGCTGGGATTTTGAATATTATGGCGTGGACTTAATCGAGAAAATGGTCATCGCCGGGCGCGAAAAATATAAAGACTTTCCGAATACGCATTTCACCATAAATGAAAAAGAATTACCAATTACAGATTACCTCGTAGCGGCAGGTATCTTCAACATCAAAATGGAAACGCCCTACGACGAATGGCATAATTTTGTCTGTGAGACATTGCCGAGAATGAACGCGCTTTGCTCGAAAGGTTTTTCCTTCAACATGCTCACCAAATATTCCGATGCCGACCGCATGGCACAGCGCCCTGATTTGTTCTACGCTGACCCATTATTTTTCTTTGATTTCTGCAAACGAAATTTTTCGCGCAACGTGGCTTTGCTCCATGATTATGGTTTGTACGATTTCACAATCCTTGTCCGCAAGGATGTATAGATAATGGAGTCCAAAGTCTCCTGACTTTGGACATCCAACGACGGGAGTCGTTGGACTCCGAAATAAGGTTTTGCATGAAACTGATTCAATCTCCGCGCGCTTCGGCTATTTTATATAACATCCTTGTCGGGCGCGCGGATTCGCGTCCCTGGCTTCTGCCTGCCAATATATGTCCCATTGTCCCGATTACATTTTTGAAGGCGCGAGTCCCGTTCGAGTTTGTGGATATTTCAGCCGACACCCTGCACATGGACTTGGGTCAGGCTGGGGATTTGGTCAAGCGGCGCAAATTCGGCGGATTGTTGTACGCGCACGCCTACGGGGATTTGTCCACGCCTTTGGATTTTTTCTCCGCGCTCAAAGTCCACGCCCCCGACACGCTGATAGTTGATGACCGCTGCCTGTGCATTCCCGACCCCGAGCCGATTCACGCTGATGCCGACGTAATTTTATACAGCACAGGTTATGCCAAAATTGCGGAACTCAACTTCGGCGGCTACGCTTTTCTGCGCGACGACCTTAACTATCACTCTGCCAGTTTGCCGTTCAAATCTGAACATCACGACGAGATTGAAAAACTTTATAAGCAAGCCATTCAAACCCATGAAAGATTTATCTACCACGATAGCGACTGGCTGCAAATTGACCCGCCTTTTCCCGCATGGTATGATTATTCCTTGCAAATTAAAACGCGCCTCGCTGCCTCGCTGTCTCACCGCGAATCGCTGAACCGTATTTACGAATCCAATTTTCCGAAAGAAATTCAACTGCCGACCAATTACCAAACATGGCGGTTTAACATTCGCGTAAAAAATAAATCCCAAGTGTTGAGCGCGATTTTCAAAACAGGTCTTTTTGCCAGTTCGCATTATGCGTCTTTGGCGGGCATCATGGCAGATGGCTCCGCTCCGCACGCCGAGTCTCTTGCCGATGAGGTCATCAATTTGTTCAACGACGAGCATTTTGATGAAGAGAAGACGCTTAAAGTTTGTGATGTTATTTCAAGGAACTTATGATCAAAGTAGATTTTAATCGTCCCATTACAGTTGGTAATGAATTTGAGTACATGCGGCAGGCAATGCAGAATGTGCATATTTCTGGCGATGGCGCGTTTACGAAAAAGTGCCATGCTTTTCTTGAAAGTGAACTTGGCGTAAACAAAGCCCTGCTTACGACATCCTGCACTCATGCGCTGGAAATGTCCGCCATTCTTTTGGACATCAAACCCGGCGACGAAGTCATTATCCCTGACTTTACCTTTGTCTCAACGGTGAATGCTTTTGTCCTGCGCGGAGCGAAACCTGTTTTTGTAGATGTCCATCCTGACACGCTAAATCTTGATGAGTCCAAACTTGAATCTGTGATTACGCCGCGCACGAAAGCCATTGTCCCTGTCCATTACGCAGGCGTTGGCTGTGAAATGGATGTCATCATGGAGATTGCCAACCGTCACAAAATTGCCGTGGTCGAAGATAACGCGCATGGGTTGTTCGGAAAATACAAAGGCAAATATCTCGGCACGTTTGGCGCGCTGGCAACCCAATCTTTCCATGAGACAAAAAACTTTTCATGCGGAGAAGGCGGCGCGTTGCTGATCAATGATCCGTTTTTGGCGGAACGCGCTGAGATTATCCGCGAGAAGGGAACCAACCGCTCACGCTTCTTCCGTGGGCAGGTGGATAAATACACCTGGGTGGATATTGGCTCGTCATATCTCCCCTCTGACCTGCTTGCGGCTTTCCTGTTCGCTCAATTTGAACAGCGCGAAAAGATCCAAAGCCACCGCAAAAATGTCTGGAATATGTACAATGCCGCCTTAAAAGGATGGGCTGAAAAGAATGGCGTGCAGTTACCCGTTGTTCCAGAAGATCGTGAACAGGCATATCACATGTTCTACATGCTCCTGCCCAATTTGGATTTACGCCAGAAATTAATTATGTACTTGCGTGAACGCGATATTTACAGCGTGTTCCATTATTTGCCGCTTCATCTTTCGGATATGGGTCAAAGTTTTGGTTATCAGGCAGGCGATTGCTCCGTAACCGAGCGAGTCAGTGACCAGTTGATTCGATTGCCTTTTTATAACGACCTGTCCAGCGCCGATCAAGAACAGGTCATAGATGCTATTACGGAGTTTAATTTCTAATGAATTCTTCAAAAACTGTTTCCCGCCGCGAATCATTTCTGGCAATTCTTTTGGTTGTGTTTACAACTTTAATAACGTATGGCACGCAGATCGCGCAATTGGGCTTTTACCGTGATGATTGGTATTTATTGTGGGCGGCCAAATCAAAGGGCGCGGAAGGTATTCTTAGCCTTTTCCAGGGTGATCGTCCATTTGTGGGCTGGTTGTATGTGTTTGATTTTTCAGTCATGGGCTTATCTCCGCTGGCGTGGCATGTGTATGTTTTGTGCATCAAAATTGCGTCTGCTCTGGCTTTCTTTTGGCTGGTTCGCAGCCTTTGGCCAAACCGTAAAATTGTGACCTTGTTTGTGACCCTGCTATTTGTTGTTTATCCAGGGTTTTATCAACAGCCCAATGCTTTGACCTACAAACAATTGTTACTTGCCTACACAGCATCTTTGCTTTCGCTGGCTTTAACTGTTAATGCAGTCAAGGCACAGAAGATCGCGCATAAGGCTGTCTTTACACTTCTTGCGGTTATCTTAAGCGCATTTTATATTATTATTTACGAGGCGTTGGTGGGGATGGAGGTTGTCCGCCTTTTGCTGCTTTGGCTTCTCTTTCTTCAGCAAGGTAAAAATTGGAAAGAGAATATTCGATTATCCCTGGTCAACGCAGTGCCTTATCTTATATTCGCCTTGGCATTTGTTTATTGGCGTATTTTTATGTTTGATAGCACGCGGAAAGCAACCAGCGTTGAAGGATTAATAGGCGGATTTACTTCGTTGCGCGGCATACTCGGTCTGTTAATTGAAGGCGGCAAAGATTTGTTGGAAACTACAATTTTTGCATGGACGGTTCCTTTTTATCAATTTTCCAATCAGGTTGAATACAGAGATTTGTTGGAGGCTCTGGGCTTAGGCTTTTTGGTGGTCGCGGCTGGGGCGGCATATTATTTTCTCGTGCAGAAACAACTCAAGGCGGGGGATGGAGCGGAGGTTGAGTCGTCGCGCGATCTGCTTATCCTTGGAGCAATCACAATTTTTGTCACCACACTGCCAATTATCGCGGCGGGACGCAACGTTAATTTCTGGGGATGGGATCGTTATTCATATCAGTCCGTTTTGGGCGTTGCCTTATTTATGGGTGGGTTGGTTTTTTATGTCTTCAAAGGTCGTATGCGCTGGATTCTCTTGTCCTTTTTATTGGTGTCCGGTGTATTGACTCAATTCCTCAGCGCCACTTATTACCGCGATTTTTGGAAGGTGGAGCGTGAGGCTTGGTGGCAACTTTCCTGGCGCGCTCCAGAAATAGAAGACGGAACCACACTGGTGGTTGCGTTGCCCGGCGGCTATGGACTTGCTGAAGAATACGAAGTTTGGGGACCTGTCAACTTGATCTACCAACCTGTGGGCGCACTGCGCCTGCCCGGACAGATTATGTTTGATCAAATCTGGGTTGATCTACTGCTCCGCTCACAGGAACAACGGCTTGTGCGCGATACGTTCACCATTCAAAGAGATTATGGAAAAGTGATTATTCTGTCACAGTCTTCACCCAAAACCTGTTTGCATGTGTTGGACGGCAAGCGTTTTGATCAGGCTGTGAATGAAGCGCGCACAGATGTGCGATTCATTGCACAGTATTCAAACGTGGACTTGATCGACACATCGGCCCCGCAGGTGATTCCGCCCGCAGATGTTTTTGGCGAGGAACCATCACATAATTGGTGCTACTACTATCAAAAGATGGATCTGGCTCGCCAGATGAATGACTGGCAATTGGTGGTCGATTTGGCTCATAAAGCCAAATCCCATGAAACCGCGCCGTCTGATGTTTCAGAGTGGATGCCTGTTTTAGAGGCTTACGTTTATTTGAATGATGTTGAGCATGCAAAACAAATTGCCCAGTTGATTCGAGATGATAAATATTCACACACAAAAATGTGTACCCAGTACAGGTCAATTAAAGAACAACCTGCTGGGTATGACCGTGTTTCGGTATATGAAACTCTCTGTAAAAAATAGCCGCGCAAATCTTACAGGGAAATGTCAAGGCCGCGCATCCGCTGATTGTCTGGGAACAGGCTCAGGATTGGGCCGGATGCGCATGGTAAAATCCTGTTGATGATTTCCAAAAAGATAACTGTTGATCTTGTTATTCCCATCTTCAATGAAGAGGGCGTTGTTGAACACACGCATAAGCGGATTTGTGATGTGGTTGATTCACTTGCTTATGATTTTCATTTTATTTATGTAGACGACGGTTCACGCGACGGGACAGTTGATTCGCTTCGAAAAATAGTTGGCGACGACCCGAGGGTGACACTTTTGCGCCTTAGCCGTAATTTTGGGCATCAAGCCGCATTGACTGCCGGCATGGATGCTTCGCAAGCCGAGGTGATTGTCACGTTGGATGGTGATGGCCAGCACCCGCCGGAGATGATTCCGCAAATGTTGGGGTTGATCGCGCAGGGCTACGACATTGTGCAAACACAACGCATGGATGCGGCGCAGCCAGCCTCTTTCAAAAAGTGGACCTCAAGTTTTTTTTATCGTTTGATCAATGTTATCAGCGGCACGCAGGTTATCCCTGGCACAGCAGATTTTCGCGCATTGACGCGCCCCGCAGTGGATGCGTTAAAAGCTATGCCTGAATACCATCGTTTTTTGCGCGGCATGGTTTCATGGATTGGCTATTCCACGGTGATTCTGCCATACCAGCCAGCAGAACGAATTAGCGGTGTTTCAAAATATTCCCTAAGCAAGATGGTACGTCTGGCGATGGATGCGATTTTTTCATTCTCGCTGATGCCTCTTTATTTGGGGTTGAGTTTGGGCGGAATCTTTTTTTGTCTTGCGGCCGCAGAAATGGCATACGTGCTTTCTTTTTGGGTTACGGGACGCACATCCAATCTGGCGCCTGGTTGGAGTTCGTTGATGTTCGTAATTTTGATCGTTGGCGGAACATTGATGGTTTTGCTTGGTTTCATCGGCGTGTATGTTGGTTATATTTTTCAGGAAGTGAAACACAGGCCTGTTTATTTGCTCAAAGGGGAGAAAAAAAATGATGAATGATATCCGTCCTCAACCGTTTCAGATCACTTTATTACGTCATGGCGAATCAGTGGGCAATGCCGAATCGCGCTGGCAGGGGCAGTCTGATTTTCCGCTTACTGATACAGGGCGGGCGCAGGCGCGCGCGCTGGCTGAACGCTGGAAAAAAGAAAATGTCAAATTTGATTTTTTGATCTCCAGCCCTCTGGTTCGCGCAAAAGAAACAGCGGAGATCATTGCTTCTGCGTTGGATTTAAAAGTTGAACTTGATCCGCTTTGGCTGGAACGTGATAATGGAGATTTCGCCGGTCTTACAGCGCATGAAGTACGCCAAAATTTTCAGCATCCGCCTTTCTCTACGCCGTATGATGCTGTTGGCAGGGATGGAGAGGGCGATTGGGAGTTGTTCCTGCGTGCGGGTCATGCTTTGCATAGTTTGCTGAAGCGTGAACCAGCCAGATATTTGATTGTTTCACATGGCGGTTTGTTGAATCAAGTTATGCACGCGGTGGTGGGCGCGCCGCCCCAGGCAAACAATGCCGGCACGCGCTTCCGCTTTGGAAATACAGCGTTTGCCCAGTTGATGTATTATCCGCACCAACATCGCTGGGCGATTGATAAATTAAACGACCATG
>JAIFKY010000083.1 GCA_020049345.1 Anaerolinea sp. | reverse complement strand
CGAACGCGAGTCGGGAAGATCACCCTCATCGCAATGACATGGACTTCCGCGAACTCTTCAAATTTGCATTCACTTCCAACCTGAGCGCAACTGCCATTCTAGTCTTCCGCGAAAGCGAAATTCTGTGGGTGGGATATTTCCTCACCAGCGAGGCGGCGGGATATTACAAAGCGGCGTATGCCATTGTCAGTTTGCTTTCGGTCCCCGCCAACCCGTTCATCCTGACAACCTATCCTGAGATCAACAAACTCGTTGTGCAAAAATCGTGGACGCGGTTGAAGGATTTTCTCAAAAAGATCACAACCGTTGCCGCCGCATACAACCTTGCACTTGCCGCGTTTTTTGTCATCTTTGGCAAATGGCTGCTCTCGATTTATGGCGAGCCATACGCCGCCGCCTATCCCGCGTTGATTGCTCTGCTGGTCGGCTTCACGTTCAATTACATTCTCTTTTGGAATCGTCCGCTCTTGCTTTCGCTTGGACTGCCTGCGTTTCCGCTCAAAGCCACGGTCTTTGCGGGCGTTGCCAAACTGGCGCTGGCGTTTCCGCTTGTTCCTCGTTTCGGGTACGTTGCCGAAGCCGCGCTTTTATCCCTTTATTACATTACGTCCGTGGGATCAATTGTGTGGCGCGGGCTGGTCGAAATCAGGTCGAAAGTCGAAGGTCAAAAATCGAAGGATGAAGGATGAAAATTGCGCTGATTACCAATTCACGAATTCCGTCGTTAACCGCAAATTCGATTCAGGCGATGAAGGTGGCGCAGGCGTTGATTCAGCTTGGGCATGAGATTCGGATGTTTGCGCCTGCGGAAGCCGAACCAGTTAACTACCAATCTCTAATTACCCATTACGGATTAAACATCGCTCCGCCCCTTGACCTGATCCCATCCATCAGGTTTTTCAAACGCCTTGACTTTATCGTCCATGCCCAGCGCGCGGCAAAAAAATTCAACGCCGATTTAATTTATACCTGGCTTCCGCAATCGGCGGCGCTGGCGGCGTGGACGGGGTATCCCGTGGTGCTCGAAATGCACGCGGATGTGGCGGGGAAAATGGGCGCGTGGTGGCTGCGTCAATTTTGGAAGGCAAAAAACCGCAAGTTGATGACGGTCACTGTATCGGCGTTGAAAAATGCCCTGGAACGCTCGACCAGCCTCCAGTTTGAGAATGACGCGCTGCTTGTCGCGCCGAATGGCGTCGAGTTGGAAAAATATGACGGGCTGCCGAATCCATCCGAGGCAAGACATCAACTGAATTTGCCTGAAGGGCTGACTGTTGGATTTACAGGTCACATCTACCCGGGGCGCGGCGCGGACTTATTGTTTGAACTCGCGAAGCAACTGCCGCAGGTGAACTTTTTGTGGGTGGGCGGTACGCCTGATCTGGTGGAGTTTTGGCGCGGAAAACTGACCGATGCCAACATGACCAACGTAACCATGACGGGCTTTGTGAAGCACGATGTCATTCCGCTGTATCAAGCCGCCGCTGATATTCTTTTGATGCCGTACAGCCGATCCATTTCCGCCAGCAGCGGACAAGACATCGCCGAAGTCATCAACCCGATGAAGATGTTCGAGTACATGGCTTCGGGGCGGGCGATTATTTCGGCAGACCTGCCTTCGATCCGCGAGGTGTTGAATGAGGGGAATGCGGCGCTGTGCGAGCCGGGGGAGATTGGGAATTGGAAATTGGAGATTGAGTCACTGCTGGCTGATGAGCCGCGCAGGGCAGCGCTCGGCGCTCAGGCGCAGAGGGATGTGCAGCAGTTGACCTGGGTGAAGAGGGAGGAGCGGATATTGAACAAACTTCCGAGTTCTTGACGAACTCGGAAGTTTGTTTGCCTGCTATCTGCTTGACTGACGGCGCTCGTCCACTGCTTTGGCAAAGCCCGCAAGGTTGTTTTTCCAGAGATTTACAATTTCATCCGAATAACCAACCACGGTACCGGGAGCAAAACGCAGAATGGCTTGTAGAATTTCATTCACAAACTTTTCCTTGCCTGGAATGGAAATGTTGCCGCCATAGCGATTGAAAATCAGTGCGGTATACGTTTTGCCTGTTGGGATGCCATTGGTGCGGTGTTGAGTGACCTGCATGTAGCACCAAAGAATATCACGGTAGGGGACTACTTCCAGCGAGCTTGTCGTACTGACCAGCCAGCGGCGGGTAAAGTGTAGTTTCTTTCCCACCTGCTCATGAGGCTGCATCATTTCCATGTCAATTTCGTGCGAAACGGCATCAAGTGAACCAAAACGGCTGAGCTTTTTTAAGGCTGGGTGGGCTTGCGGGTTAAGAAGGCGATACAAAGCCAGCAACATTTCCAGTCCTGAAAGTAACCCAACGAGCGCAGCAATCGCCAACCCGATGTAGCCATTGGTATGGAAGTTGACTGTATCGAGCATGAGTGGCAGGAACTTGCCCTTTAACTCAGGTATTTCCTTCTCCAGTTCGTCAATCAAATCTTTTTGAATATCGGGCGTCAAGTTGACCAGCGCGCCAATTTGTTCATTTTGAATTTCGGCAGATTTACTCTTTACCAGCAGCACACGTCTGCCAAATAACAGCGCGTGATAATAATATTCTATCGTTTCCGTTCCCGAATCGGAGGTGTTGACATAGGTGAAGCCGGTGTCGCCATGATCATCACCTTGCACGGTGACGTAGTATTGGAATAAATCCCCCACATTGCCCAGTGTTAGTAATTTGTTGCGTTCTAGTGGAAACGGTCCGAGAAACATGTTGTATAAGTAGCGTGTGTTGATGGCGAGTCCGGCAAAAACCACCAGCAACCCTGCCAGGCTTATCAGCAATGTGCGAATATTCAGGCGGCGGATTGTGGATTCAATAAAATTATCAAGCATGGCAATCTCCTGAGTTTAATTGCATTAGGAAACAGATCAACTTCGCTTCCTGCATGGTAGCTGTTTCATCGCTTTATCTAAAAACTTTTGATTAAATCACCTTATGCACTTTAGGCGCGTCACTCTGGGCAAAGCGAAGGGTCTCCGAGGTAATCGTAGAGGTTCTTCGCTCCGCTCAGAACGGCACTGCGTAAGGTGAGTTACTTAAATTGCTTGGAATTGCCGCAGAAAGTGTATGCTTTGTTGGGCATTTTTTAGATTACAAGGTGCTTTTCTCTGCTGAAGGACGATAAGGTTCTTCTTTTACCAAATGCCCATATAAAATCTTAATCATGAGGGCTGGAACAAGCCATTCAAATCCTTGAATGGGAAAAATAACATAGATGTTCAACAGTAATGCAAAAGATATGGCAAGGAACGCCGCGGGTCTTTTTAGATACAGTGGGGTATTAATGATAATTATCGTGCCTGCCATTAGAAAGACATACCAAAATATTCCATAAAAATAATTCGTTGCGCCGAAAAGGATTGCAATTAGTAAAGTGTGAACGTGCAAAGCAGAAAAGGCTAAATGATTTTTGAAGAAAGCAGTATATTGTGGCTCGTCGGATTTTGCCCCCGTATGGTAAAACCGTTTACAAGAATTGAGACTATTGGCAACTACACCCCCGACAACATCGAACGCAAGAAAACCTGCCAAAATATATTGCCACCAAGCCCAGTTTAGCGCATGTGTTAAATACAAATATCCATAAAGACTCGCACCTATTAAACCTGTAACCCAACCTAAAATCTGCTCTGCATTCGTTGAGCCAGTACCCAGTAAAAAATCTGCCTTTCCACTGTAATTCCAATTGATGTTGACTTTGTCGTCTGACATGATTTTCTCCAGATGTCGTTTTACAAAAAGGAAAGGCGGTGTCCTTTTTTGTATTAAGCATGGAAAGATAATACGATGCAAGAAGAGCGAAATCTCTCGTATTATTTATCCAATAGCTCAAAACAACTCGCACCATTTGTTAACGCTGAATATTCTGATAAATATTTTTGAATGAATGTTAAGAATGCGGGGATAAGGATTAAGAATTGTGGTACGAGGAAAAGACGCGATTCAGATACAACACTGCCAACAAAGTGAATTAAAATCCAAACTGGAATAATTGCGATAAAAAACCTCTTTAATGTGAACGTCCAGTGTTTGTATGAAATTATCCCAAATACGGGTGCAAAACTAAAAAAACGTATAAGAACTTGTAATGAACCAATGGAAAGGTTGTATTTGAGCAACGGAATCCCAGGATAAATCCCATGGGGAATCATCAATTCGTTTGGGGGGTAGTAAATACGCAAATAGAGAAATATGCCCAACCATATTACAAATGATAAAGCAATAAATGCAAATCTTTTACCCTGTTTTTGAATGGTTGGCAGAGACAGCAATGCTAAAAGAGGAATTAATCCACTTGTTTCGCGATTCAGAGACGCAAAAAGTGTCAGGATAGGCAACCATGAAAAAGAGTCGCGAAGTATCAATAGGACAGCAGTAAGATAAAATATCAAATCAAAGTAGGTATTAAAAGATAGATCGCTTTGAAAAAATGAGTTAAGCAGAGATCCTGAAACAAATAGCATCCCTACAGCATTAATGCGATTAGGAAATCCCAGTTCTCGAAAATACCAGTGCGCAAGTGTAAATATGACAGCATTTTGTATAATTCTCACCAATACAAATGTGCTGACATATGGCTCCCTTACTTCAACACTGCTGGCAATTTTGCTTATGCCTTCTATTATCCATTCTGCTAAAACACGATACTGCCAAGGATTCGGTGAGGTTCCCGCAATGACTGCATTGTGTCTGCTTAGTTGAAGCGTATAAAGTCGTCCTTTGATTTCATAATTGTTAAACTGGGCGTAGACGGTGTATAAACTTAGACAGACTAATATTATTATAATAATTTGTTCATATTTGGAGCGTTGGTAAATATCAAGGTAACTTGAAAGAAGAAAGAGTAAAAATCCAAGACAAATTATTGTCACAATGCTTGTAATTGCATAATAGTATATTGAAGTTGAACTTTTCTTCTGTATAGTTATTGTCTTGTCTCCTAAAAGATATTTACCCTCCTCTTCGTCCCATAGTACGGTTACTTTTGATTGTGTGTCTAATGGAAAAATATACAAGGTCGCATGTTCACCGATTTTTCCCTGCCAGGTTAACTTCCCCTGCGAATTTGGACGTAATAAATACTTATCTGATTCTAGTATCCAGTTACTTGAAAATTGAAAATCTTTATAAGAGTGGTTTTCTTGACCAAAGCGCAGCCAAATCCCTTTTAATTGTATTGGCTCAGAACTCTTTCCGACGTCAATGCTTATTTGCAAGTTGCTTGCCCGCTGGAATATAGGGGAAATTGGATAATGAGGAATGGGCCATAAGAACGGACTCAACACAAATGCTAGAAACATATAAGTGCCTAGCGATTTAAATCCTTGAAAAAAGTTGTTTGAATAGCGCCGTATAACAATGAAGTGAATTGTTGCGGAAATTACGAATATTAGCCCGACAAAAACCCCTCCAGCAAATATACTTCGTTTAAAACTTAGACTGTAGGGTTGAAAGAATCTAATATATAACAGAACAATAAAACTCAAAGAAAGAACTGTGACGACTATCCCATAGAACAGGAAATACTTTTCTTTTAATACCCTTGTTGTTTTTTCAAGAAATAAATAAAAAAGAGCAGGCATAATTTTTACTTATCAATTCCTGTGTCATCTTTTGCAGAAAGTGGGCTAATGGCTTGTGCTACCGGGCGCGGGCGTGGATTCTGTTTGGGAGCAGAAAAAAACTGAAGCCAGAAAAATGCTTGAAAATGCCGCAGAATCCCCAACGTCAGGTGCGCGCTTTGCTAGCACCCTTTTTGTTCATTGAGGCAAAATATCTTGTAATTCTTCTTCAGTAAAATGCTCTTTAAGAATTTTACCGACATCTTTATATGCCTGCTCGTTTTGTTGTGCAAGGGTTCGCATCATTACCTTAACCATGGCAATATTATTTTCAGCGGAATATTTTACAATTTCCTGATGAATCGAACGAATTGCCCCGTACTCATTAAATAAGATATTACCGGCTGCAATAGTTCCCAATATTTTGGCGACTTTCAATAAATTTATCCCATACATTTCTTAAAATTCTTTCAAAAAGTTGGACATGTCCTGTGCATTACGCATATTGGTTGTGTAGATTTCAAACAGTGTTTTTATCATATCTCTGTACATAACTTTTGTCTCGTTATCAGTATTTTCTGATTTTGATAATTCCGTCAAACCTTCAACCAATACTTTAAAATTCTCTTTATTGATGTTCAATTCATCAAGTCGCGATTGCAGAACTCGACCAAATAGTTGCTCTTTTTTATTAAGGGCGTAGATTTCCTTGATCGCTCCAATAATTTCCGGTAGGTTTTGAACAATTCCTTGTACAATGACAAGTTTAGCCGATACAGGCTGCATTTCATTTTTTACGATATTTTTGTCCATATTAACTTTAATGCTCTTTCTTAAGAGTTTTTTATGCTATCTGAATTCTTATCTTTTTTCCATGCAAAATCAAAGAGCTTCTTAACACCATAAGCAGTCCCAAGTGCGATTGCAGGAACCACAACGACAGCTCCTACTAACATTCCGCCTCCAACCAATGCACCGAGTGCAGCCAAGCCAGAGGTTATTCCGGCGGCGCCGAGTCCAAAGACTGAACCACTTGCTGCAATTGCTCCTATAGGAACACCGACTGCGGCAAGGTTTGCTGCACTATCTTTTAAGACCTGTTTTAATCTTTCAGAATTTGAGGGAGTATCCTTGATTTTATCAAGATTCTCATGGATGGACTTTATGGCATTAACCTGTTCTTGGGTAATACCCAAGACTTCCCCGATCCTAAGTATGTATTGATATTCTTCATCGGTGAACTTCGAATCAACCAAAGAAAAAAGACATAAGTCTGCAATTAATGTGTATTTTAAATCCGTATTACCAAGATTTTGAATTACCTCAAGATTCGCCAGTTTATCTTCGTGTTGAAGGTTGAATACTGAAGAATAGATTTTAGCTTTCCCAGCATCTGAAATCTTAAGTTGCGCTAACAAGACATCCAGTTGATGTCTTTCCTTATCTCCAAATTCTTTATCTACATAACAAACGGCAGACAAAATACTCAAATAAGCGATTTGTTCATTTTCAGAATATTCTTCTAATGGATGTTTTTTCTGTTTTTCTGACATAATTATTACTCCTTAATATGATTTGAAACGTGATTTTAGCGTGCCAACCATGTTATATGCGGAAATAATTCTGTGTAAGACACAAATCATATAACCACCTATAAGTT
>JAIFKY010000258.1 GCA_020049345.1 Anaerolinea sp. | reverse complement strand
ACCAAGATCCACAGCTCCAAAGGCTGGTGTGCTGCCATTGCACCATGCCCCAGTGCGGGCAAGATTGTATCACAATTTTTTATTTTCCATCCCCCGGAACTAGCCCAAGTTTGCGGGCTTCTTCCAAAGAGATTACTTCAGAGTTGGCTGGCTTGCTGCCGTGTTTTTCTGCGGCCTGGCTCCAGAAATCATCCATATCATTGGCTTTGGATTTTTGGGCGGTGGCTGCTTTTAACAACGCTTCCATTTCGGGGGCGGGAGGGGCATCAACCTGCTTTTGTGCCTGAGGTGCAGGAGCAGTCTCAAGGGCGGGGGATGCGGGATGGACATCGCCTGAAACAGCATGTAATTCTCCCGTCACGCCCAATGACTTAAGCGATTTTTCAACTTGCGCGCGCAGGGCAAGCAGTGAATTTATCGTTTCAAGAATATGGGCATCATTAACAAGGTCTTTGCCAGCGACAAGCAGAGCATAAAGCGGGGTGACCGGAATGAAGAGCAGGTCATGATCGCCGCCGCTAAAGACATGATAAGAGTCGAGTGTTTCCTGGTGGTTGTGACGCGCGACCTTGAGGCTTGCGCCATGAATCGCCATCAACGTGGAAATGAGTGAAACTTCCATGCTGTCGTCGCGCAGTTTGCCGGTGCGCGCCTGCACAAGTCCACGATCGTTGAGCAGGAAGACCGCATCGGCGTTAATATCCTGTCTGAAGTTGGCGAGCAGATCTGAAAGTCTGGCGTGGCGTTCTTCAACTTTGACATCTGCTTTTTCAGCCGGAAAAATCGTCTGCACCAGACCAAGCCCGCGTTCAACCACATCCAAAAAATCAGCCAGTGGAATTGGTTTATCAAAAACGGCCAGCGCGCCGGCGTTGAGCATTTCTTCACGCACTTTACGGTCCGTCACGCCGCTGATAAGAATTACTTTTGCTTCCGGGTGCCGTACACGAACTTTGTGCATAAGTTCAATACCGCTCATGCCAGGCAATTTATAGTCTGAGATCAGCAGGTCAACTTTATGCCGCGTGGATTCAAGCAATGCCTCTTCACCAGACGGCGCTTCAAAAACCTTCACTTCGGCATTTTTAAGCGTATCCAACGTGGAATGTAACAGGCGCAAAATATCACGTTGATCATCCACAAGCAAAATATTGCGATCCATCATAGACCTACTTTGCCATCCAACAGGCTACCCAATGGGCGGGTTTGGCTTCTCGAAATTCCGGATCCTGCTCGGAGCAAATCTTTTCTGCAATGGGACAGCGTGGGTGAAAGCGGCACCCCTTGGGCGGATTGAGCGGGCTGGGGACATCGCCTTTGAGCACTTCGCGGCTGCGCTTAAGTCGCGGATCAGGGATTGGAATGGCGGACATTAGCGCCTTTGTATAGGGGTGCAAAGGCTCTTTAAAGAGATCATCACGTGTGGTCAATTCAACCATCTTTCCGAGATACATGACCGCCACACGGTCTGAGATGTGTTCAACCACGCTCAAGTTATGAGCAATGAAAAGATAGGTGAGTCCAAATTCTTTTTGCAGGTCTTTCAAAATATTAAGCACCTGCGATTGAATGGAAACATCCAACGCAGAAACAGGCTCATCACAAATAATGAAATTGGGGCGCAAGGCAAGCGCGCGCGCAATGCCAATGCGCTGGCGCTGTCCGCCGGAAAACTCATGCGGATAACGGCGCGCGTGATAGTCTTCAAGCCCCACCTTCTTGAGCGTCTCAATCATCAAATCGTAGCGTTCCTGGCGCGTGCCGATGTTGTGGATGTGCAAGCCCTCCATCACAGATTCACCAATTGGCACACGCGGGTCAAGCGAAGCATATGGGTCTTGAAAAATGATCTGCATGTGACGGCGCACATCTTTAAGTTCGTGTCCGCGCAATTTCAGGACATCTTTGTTATCGTAATGAACCGACCCCGAAGTTGGCTCGACCAACCTGAGCATGGATCGCCCGATGGTGGTTTTGCCACAACCAGATTCACCAACCATGCCGAGGGTTTCGCCTTTCTTCACGGTAAAAGAGACATCATCCACTGCTTTGACCCAGTTCACCACGCGTTGCATCAAGCCGGCGCGCACCGGAAAATATTTAACCAAATGCTGGACTTCGACCAGATCTTCTGCCTTGTGTGGTTCGGTTATTTGACTCATACCTGTTTGCTCCGAAGCAATTAATGTTTGTTTCTGCGTAACATCAGTTAATAATAAATTACTTCGCCGTCAATGGCGCTTGATGTCCTTCTGCATTTTGATACAGCCAGCAGCGCACCAAATGTCCGGGGGCGGCTTCTGCAAGGTTGGGTTTCATATCTGTACAGATTTTCAAACCAAACTTTTCACGCGCTGCGCAACGTGGCGCAAAACGACAGCCAGGCGGCAGATTGACCAGATTCGGCACTGACCCTGGGATCACATCCAGACGTTCTTTAAGTTGCCCCAAAATCGGAATGGAGCCGATCAAGCCCTGGGTGTAAGGATGCAAAGGCTGCTCAAAAAGCGGATTCACATCAGCCTGCTCCACGATCTCCCCCGCATACATCACTGCCACGCGTTCAGCCATTTCAGCCACTACACCGAGATCATGCGTGATCAAAATAACGGACGTACCCATCTTTGAACGCAAATCGCGCATCAGGTCAAGGATCTGCGCCTGAATGGTCACATCCAACGCGGTAGTGGGCTCATCTGCAATCAATAATTCAGGCATACAAGCCAGCGCCATCGCGATCATCACACGCTGAGCCATGCCACCCGAAAGTTCATGCGGATATGCTTCGGCGCGGCGTTCTGCGTCTGGAATACCTACCATCTTTAATAACTCAATGGCGCGCGCTTTGCCCGCATCCTTGCCGAAATTCTTATGGATGTTCAATACTTCCGCAATTTGATCATCCACTTGAAAAACGGGATTTAGCGCGGTCTGCGGCTGTTGAAAGATCATTGAAATTCGGTTGCCGCGCACCTTGGTCATTTCATCTTCAGAAAGATTTAAAAGATTTTTCCCGTCCAACAAAATTTCCCCTTCGGTGATTTTTCCGGGAGGCGCAATCAAACGCATGATCGAAAGTGATGTGACGCTTTTACCACAACCTGATTCGCCGACAATTCCCAATACCTCGCCTGGATACACATTAAAACTAACGCCATCCACGGCGCTCACAACTCCATCTTCGGTATAAAAATATGTCTTTAAATTGCGAACTTCCAACAAAGGCTTTTGATCAGTTTTCGCCACATCCGACTCCTGAAATAAGAATTTGCTTATTATACTGCCTCTCGTAACAATCCTCAAAATTAGGACGGTTATTCTCAATTAGAGAGTGTTTCTTAAAGGTTTTTTACCACTGAGATCACGAAGAACACTGAGAAAAAACTATTAAAAATCTCTGTGACCTCTGTGCTCTCTGTGGTTAATGCTCTTTTCTCGTACAAACTTATACTTAAGAAACGCCTCTTAAGGTATTGGGTTTTTGTAAGAGATCAAGTGACATTCTTCACATTGAGAATTAATACCAATAAAGTATAATAATATGGATTATCTCAAACTCACCATAGAAAGCGATGGAGGAAGATACAGTGTTTCATGCGCTAGTCAGTATTAAGCAAGTACCAGATACGACAAATATTCGTATTGACCCGGAAACGAACAACCTAATCCGGCAAGGCGTTCCTACAATCCTCAACCCTTATGATGCTCATGCAGTAGCGGCGGCAGTGGAATGGAAACGTAAACTCGGCGGAAAAGTCACCATTATCACAATGGGACCACCCGCGGCAGTCACCTCTTTGCGCGAATGTATCGAAATGGGCGCAGATCGCGCAATCCTAATCTCGGCTCGTCAGTTCGCTGGGGCTGATACGTGGGCTACATCATACGTGTTGGCTGAAGTGGTCAAAGCCGTTCATGAAAAAGATCCCATTGACCTGGTGTTTTTTGGAAAACAGGCTATTGATGGCGATACTGCCCAGGTGGGACCCGGCGTTGCGGTGCGAATGGATTTGCCTGTTGTTAGTTATGCAGTCAAAATTCGCGAAGTGAATCTCGAAGAACGTTATGTAATCATCGAGCGCAAGACCGAAAGCCGCAACGAAGTAATTAAGACCTCACTGCCCACCGCGCTAACTTGTGAAAAAGATATTGCAGAAATTCCCTACGCCTCCCTGCCAGACTTGGTCTACTCTCTGCGTTACGAGCCTGAAGTCTGGACGGCTGAAAGCCCGATCACATTTGAACCGGCGTTACTCGGCTTGAAAGGTTCGCCTACCACCGTATTCAAAACTGGCACGCCCGAAAAACATGCCGCCGGCGAAGTTATCAAAACAGCAGAACTCGGAGTGGATGGAGTCGTAAAAGCAGCGCTTGACAAGATTTTGGGGGTTGAAGGTATGGCGTCCATGTTAGGAGTACAGAAATGACCAGACGTTTTTGGGTATATATAGAACAAGAAGATGGCAAAGCCCACCCCGTAGCCTGGGAATTACTTGGCGTGGCGCGCCGTTTGGCTGATGAAGTCAACGATAACGCTGTTGTTGAAGGCATTCTGGTTGGGCATAATATGGAAGAACTTGCCAAGGAAGCCATTCAATACGGCGCTCAAACAGTTTACGTGGTAGATGACCCTGCATTCAAGAGTTATCTCAACAAACCCTACACAACCGCACTGACAGCGCTGGTGAAAAAATATGATCCGGAAGTCTTTTTGGTTGGAGCCACCACCCTCGGCCGTGATTTGGCCGGAGCAGTGGCAACCAGCATCGGCACCGGATTGACCGCCGACACCACCCATCTGGCAATGGGCGAAGTAAAAGGAACTGCCCAAAAATTATTGCTGGCAACCCGCCCGGCATTTGGCGGCAACGTCATTGCAACCATCGTCTGCCGCGATTATCGCCCGCAGATGGCAACAGTCCGCCCACGCGTGTTTACCTCAGCCCCGCGTCAGGCAGATGCGAAAGGCGAAATCGTACGCGAGGTGATCCCCATCACCCCCGACATGATCAACGCCGAGATTTTAGAATTTATCACCAATGACGCATCTTCGGTCAAACTCGAATACGCAGACATCATCGTCTCTGGCGGACGCGGACTTGGCGGCGCAAAAGGCTTTGAACTTATCAAGCAACTGGCAGATGAACTTGGCGGCGTCGTCGGCTCCAGCCGCGCCTGCGTGGATGCAGGCTGGATCAAGTACGACCACCAGGTTGGACAGACCGGCAAGACCGTGCGCCCCAAACTTTACATTGCCGCCGGCATCTCCGGCGCCATTCAACACAAAGTTGGTATGCAGGAATCTGATTTCATCCTCGCCATCAACCGCGACCCGCACGCCCCCATTTTCGATGTCGCCACAATGGGCATTGTCGGCGATTTGTACGAAGTCATTCCCGCCTTAATCAAGGAAATTCGGGCGCGCAAAGAGGCTCAGCATGGATAAGAACGAGAAACTTGAATTTGATGTGATTGTGGTCGGCGCAGGCTTATCTGGTTCGGCGGCGGCGGCCATTGCGGCGCGCGGCGGCTTGAAAGTTGCCATCGTCGAACGTGGACAGAACCCCGGCAGCAAGAACTATTTTGGCGGCGCGCTCTACACCCACTCCCTTTTGGAAATCTACCCCGACCTTTGGGATCGCAAACCGCCGCTCGAGCGCCCCGTCACCGAAACCGGCTTCTGGTTCCTCTCGAAAGACGGCATGGTAAAAACCACCGTCCAAGGCGGAAAAGTCAACAGCCAGCCAATTGACGCCTACGTAGCGTTACGCGCCAAGTTCGACGCGTGGTGGGCGGAACAGGCTCAAAAAGAAGGCGCGTTCATCATCCCCAAAACCCTCGTCGTGGACTTCATCCGCGAGAACGGCAAAGTAGTGGGCGTCAAGACCGACCGCGCACAGGGCGAAATTTACGCCCCCGTTGTCATCATCACCGAAGGCGTCAACAACCTGCTCACCCAAAAACTGGGACTTGCCAAGCACGACATCCAAGGCGACTCGGCGGCGTTGGCCGTCAAACAGTTGATCTCCCTGCCAGCCGCAACCATCAACGCCCGTTTCGGACTCACCGATAACGATCATGGTGTTGCCATGTCCGTCATGGGCGATGTCTCAATGGGATTACCCGGACTCGGCTTCATGTACACCGGAGTGGATTGCGTTTCAGTTGGCGTGGGCGTCACCCTGGAAGCCCTGCGTGAAGCACACATCAAACCCTACGAACTGCTCCAACGCTACATGAACCACCCAATGATCGCCCCGTTACTCGCCGGCGGACGTTTGATGGAATACGGCGCGCACATCATCCCCGAAGGCGGCTGGAAAGACATGCCGCAGTTGTTCACCGATGGTGTGTTGGTGGCTGGCGACGCGGCTTCGATGGTCAACGCCCTGCACTGGGAAGGTACCAACATGGCAATCGTGGCGGGTAAATGCGCCGCTGAAACCGCCATTGAAGCGCACCAAAAGAAAGATTTCTCCGCACAGGGACTTTCCAGTTACCGCGCCCGTCTTGACCAGCGCTTCATCATGAAAGACCTGCACCAATACCGCAACCTGTCGCACTTCCTCAAGACGCACCCTGACTTCATGGCAATTTACCCGACCTTCCTCAACGATGCGCTGGGGATGTTCTTCACCGGTTTTGGCAAGCCCAAGGGACAGTTATACAAGGATATTCTGAAGTCCCTGACCAACCGCCGCCCGCTGCTCAAAGCGGTGGGTGATATTGTTGCTTTCGGCAGAACTATTATCGGTATATAACGAAAGGTGAATCTTATGACTGAAACCAATGCCCCAAAAAATGACCTCCCCGAGGTCTACATTGACGACATTCTCATGTCGCTCAAATATTTCGCAGACGAGCACGAAGCCCACCTGAAAATTATTGATCCTCAGGTCTGCGTCAACTGCAAAGAAAAGCCCTGCATTCAATTCTGTCCGGTAGGCGCCTACCGCACCCAGGACGGCGGAACCGTGCAGATCGCCTTCCAAAGCTGCGTGGAATGCGGCACCTGCCGCGTCATGTGCCCGCCCGCCAACGTCTCGTGGAAACTTCCACGCGGAGGTTTTGGCGTCGCGTACAAATTCGGATAGTCAGGCACATTCAAATTAACCCAGCGCGCCGCGTATCTTTTGAGATACGCGGCGCGTTTTTATTAAGTAGACCTCTTGCATCACCAAGACACTAGGTCACTAAGTTTTTCCCTTTGAGTCTTCGAGACTTTGTGCCTTTGTGGTCAAAAATGGACTTTTGCAAGAGGTCTAGTGATGTTACGCACAGCAACTCCGAAGGATTGAAATGATTAGCGTGTCAGGAGTTTATGGCGCGGGCATGGCATAAACAGGCGCGCCATACAAACCGCCCCAGCCACTTAAAACATCTTGTTTTGGATATGAAATATTGCGATACACATCCACCTGCATCACCGTAAACAACGGAATAAACGGCAGTTCAGACATCAACGCCGACTCGATTTGATTCACAGCCTGCCGCGCCACACCCAAATTGGATTCGCCCCCCAGCGCATCACACGTGGACTGGAACCTGGCGCTGTTATACAAGGGCAGATTCTCCCCCCCAAACCATTCACACAAATATGCGGGATACTCACTCAGACGCCAGCCGGCCAAAGCCATGTCATACTTCTGCGAACTGTACACTGCATAAACAACATCATTAAGACTCGCTTCGCGCACAGCAAAGGGGATGCCCAAAAACTGCGCCTGCTCTGCGATATATTTCGCGGCAGCGTAACGCAGCGCGTCTTCGTTTTTGGAAGGCGCAAGCAGGGTGATCTTTGGGAAAGCCCCGCCATTTGACAATAATAAATTTTGACCGGCGGTTTCCGCGTTTGGCTCCTGCGTCCACGAATACCCGGCATCTTTCAAACGCTGTACGGCATACGCAACGCGCGCAGACTTATCCATACCGGCGCAGGCGTCTTTTAGATTTACATCATGCCATTGAGAAGAAAGCACAAAAGAATCAAGCGGCGCGGCTTTATTTTGCAAAATATCGGCGGCAAGCATATTTCGATCAATCACGCAGGCAAGCGCCGAGCGAAATGCAGGATCGGCAAGGTAGCCATTCAAGGGGTTGAACACCAGAAATCTTGCGCTGTAACTGGGATTAAATTTGAGCGCCTGCTCGTCGGCTGGAAGTTTTTCAACGGGCGAGAGGATAAAATCCACCTCGCCGTTTTGGAAGGCGGACACCGCTCCAAGTTCATTTTTGAAGAAAGAATAGGAAGCGCGGTCGAAGTTTGGCTTGCCGAAGGGGAAATCAGGGTTAGCCTGGCTGATCCATGCGCCATCTTTTTCCACAGCAGGCAGCCATGCGCCGAGAGTTGGTTCTCCTGCGTTATCCACAGCAAACAGAGACTCCTGCGCCAGCTTTACCTGAGCGGCATAGTCTTCGAGCAGGTTTTCCAAAGTGGCTTGCAGGTAAACCACCTCGCCCTGCATTCTCGTATAGTCGCTTTCGGTTTTTCGGTTTTGTTTGCCGTTCACTTTTAGGGCTGTGACCTGCGCGGTTAAATCTTCAAGTACGGGTTGCGCCACAATCAGGTTGGCGCGGATTTCAGCAATTTTGGCGAGCAAGGCTTCATTGGGCAACAGGTCTGCGGATTGTTGCGCGGCAGATTGCCAAAAGGCTTTTTGGACAACCGGCGCCTGCAACACGCCATACTGCCAGTGACCCACATTTGGTTTTTGATTGAAGATAAACTGCACAGTGAATGGGTCGAGCGCCACAGCATGATCAAGAACCGCACGCGGATAATATGCGCCCCAGTCGTAGCCAAACTCAAAGGCGAGGGCGGTATTGGCAGTAAATGCAACATCTTCGGCTGTGAATGGAGAGCCGTCTGTCCATTTTAGGTCGGCGCGGAGTTTTACGGTGGCTGAATATTTGTCTCCATCCT